>NZ_JBFAOO010000017.1:0-64581 GCF_040675265.1 Microbispora sp. NPDC049633 | reverse complement strand
GCCGACCGCCGCGAGGCCCTCGCCCGGCTGCGCGGCCAGGTCGAGTCGGCCAGGAGCAGGGCCAGGGCCGCGGGGGACGAGATCGGCAGGCTCACCAAGGCCGTCGAGGACGCCACCCGGCGCGCCGAACAGGCCCAGGACGAGCTCGACACGCAGGCCCTCGACGAGTCGCCGGCCGACCCCGAGCTCACGGCCGAGCTGGAGGCCGCGCAGGAAGGGGTGGACCTCGCCCGCGCCGCGGTGGAGGAGGCCAGGGCCGTGGCCGAGCAGGCCGAGGCCGTCGTGGAGCGGGCGCGGGCCGAGCTGGCCGCGCCCAGGGACGCGCTGGCCGCCGCCAAGGCCGCCGTGGGCACGGCCCGCGCCGCCGACGCCGAATCGCAGCGCGCCGTCGCCGCTCTCCAGGCGCGGTGCGAGGCACTGGAGATGAGCCTGGCCGGGGGAGCGGACGGGGCGGCCGCGCTGCTCGGCGCCGGTCTTCCCGGGGTGCTCGGCCCGATCGCCACGCTGCTGGCCGTACGCCCGGGGGCGGAGGCGGCCGTCGCGGCCGTCCTGGCGGTCGACGGTGTGGCCGTCGCCTCGCTGACCGCCGCCGTCGCGGCCGTCGAGCACCTGCGCGAGGCCGACGCCGGCCGCGCCGCCCTGCTGATCGCGGGGGACAGGAACGGTGACGGTGGGCGGCCGGAGGTGCCCGTCGCGGGCGCCGAGTGGGCCGCCGATCTGGTGACCGTGCCGGACGAGCTGCGCCCCGCCGTGGAGGCGCTGCTGTCCGGCGTGGTCGTGGTGCCCGACCTGCTCACCGCGCGCAAGGTAGTGGACGCCCACCCGGAGCTGCGGGCCGTGACCACGTCCGGCGACCTGCTCGGCGTCCACGCCGCGCACGGCGGCTCCGGTGGCGGCGCCTCGCTGCTGCAGATGCGTACGGCCCTGGACGAGGCCGCCGCCGATCTCGCCACCGCCCGGGCCGGGGCGGAACGGCACGCGGAGGCGCTGACCGAGGCCGTGGCCGCCGAGCGGGAGTGCCAGCTCGCGCTGGAGGCGGCGCAGGCGCGGGTCACGGAGGCGCAGAGCGGCGTGAGCGCCGCCCAGGGCGGCGTCAACGCCGCGCAGAACGGGCTGAACGCGGCGCAGGCCGGGCTCGACCGCCTGCGCGGCAGGCAGCGGGAGGCCGACCAGCGGGCCGCGGCGGCGGCCAGGCAGCTCGCCCGGCTGGAGGCCGCGGTCAAGGCCGCACAGGACGAGGCGGCCCGGCTCGGCCGGTCCGTGCTGGACGCGCAGGAGTCGCGCGAACAGGCGCAGGCCGCGGTCGTTGAGCTGGAGGAGCAGCTCGCCGAGGCGGAGTACGCCGCCGAGCTGGAGGCGGAGCCGACCACCGACACCCGGGACGACCTGGCCGCCGCCTGCGGCGTCACCCGGCAGGCCGAGATGGAGGCCCGGCTGACCGTCCGTACGGCCGAGGAGCGGGTGCGGGGCATCGCGGGCCGCGCCGACGCCCTGCTGCGCGCGGCGCAGCGCGAGCGGCAGGACCGCGCCCGGGCCGCGGCCGACCGGGAACGCCGCCGCAGGCAGGCGGAGATCGCCGCCGCGGTGGCCGACGGAGCGCGCGCCGCCCTGGGCGCGCTGGAGGGCTCGCTCGCGCGGGCCGCCGAGGAGCGCGACGAGGCCGATCGGGCGCGCGGGCGGATCGACGGCGAGCTCAAGCAGGTGCGCCTGCGCGTGCGGGAGCTCGGCTCCGAGCTGGACGCCCTGGTCAACCGGGTCCACGGCAGCGAGATGGCCAGGACCGAACGCCGGCTGCGCCTGGAGCAGATGGAGCAGCGCGCCCTGGAGGAGTACGGCATCGAGCTCGAACCGCTCATCGCCGAGTACGGGCCGGGCGTGCCGGTGCCGGGCGACCCGCCGGTGCCGTACGTCCGGGAGGAGCAGGAGAAGCGGGCCAGGACGGCCGAGCGGCAGATGACCCAGCTCGGCAAGGTCAACCCGCTGGCGCTTGAGGAGTTCGCCGCGCTCGAGGAGCGGCACGCCTTTCTCACCTCGCAGCTCGAAGACCTCAAGAAGACCCGGCGCGACCTGCTGCTCGTGGTCAAGGAGGTCGACGACCGGGTCGAGCAGGTCTTCGCGGCGGCGTTCGAGGACGTGGCGCGCGAGTTCGGGGAGATCTTCCAGCGGGTCTTCCCCGGAGGGGAGGGCCGCCTGCTGCTGACCGACCCGGAGGACATGCTGACGACGGGCGTGGAGGTCGAGGCCAGGCCGCCCGGCAAGAAGGTCAAGCGCCTGTCGCTGCTGTCCGGCGGCGAGCGGTCGCTGACGGCGGTCGCGTTCCTCGTCTCGATCTTCAAGGCGCGCCCGTCGCCGTTCTACGTGATGGACGAGGTCGAGGCGGCGCTCGACGACACCAACACGCAGCGGCTGCTCACCCTCTTCGAGGAACTGAGACAGACCTCACAGCTCATCGTGATCACGCATCAGAAGCGCACGATGGAGATCGCCGACGCGCTGTACGGCGTGTCCATGCGCGGCGACGGTGTCACCCAAGTCGTCAGCCAGCGCCTCCGCGAGAAGGTCTAGGCAGAGCGGGGCGGCGCGCCCCTCCGGTTCGCTCGTGTTCTCCCGCTCACCATCGGGGCGCTCATTTCCGCCTGGTCGTGCCGGAGGCGCGCCATGAGCGCGTCCCTCGTCGCGCTTGGTCGCTTCGCTCCCGCGCGCTCCTCAGTCCAGATCGGCGGCGCGCCCCTCCGGATCGCTCGAACGAGCTGTGCGCTGGCGGGAGTAATGCGGGTGATCTGGGAAACTGCATGGTGTGGACGGTTACCTCGGCATCATCGTGATCGTGGCCATCGTCGCCATATTGGCGGTGGGTGGCCTCTGGCTGCTGTTCCGGCCGAAGGCGAAGGATCTGCCGCCCGCGCCGCCGGCCCCGCCCGAGCCGAAGGCTCCCGTGATCGAGGAGCCCGCGAAGACGGGACTCGGTGAGGAAGACGGCGGCACGACGACGACACTGCCGCCCCCCGCCGCTCCGATCGAAGAGCTGATCAAGGCTCCCGAGATCGAGGTCCCGCCGCCCTCGGCCGGCCGGATGGTGCGGCTGCGCAGCAGGCTGGCCCGTTCGCAGAACGTCCTCGGACGCGGCCTGCTCGAACTGCTGTCGCGCGACCGCCTCGACGACGACGTCTGGGACGAGATCGAGGAGACTCTGATCACCGCCGACGTCGGCGTCGCGCCGACCAGGGCGATGGTGGAGGAACTGCGGACGAAGGTGAAGGTCCTCGGCACCCGCACCCCTGACGAGGTGCGCAAGCTGCTCAGGGAGGAACTGCTCACGCAGATCGCCCCCGACCTCGACCGGACCCTGCACACCAAGCCGCACGGCGAGCGGCCCGCGGTCGTCCTCGTCGTGGGCGTCAACGGCACGGGCAAGACCACGACCTCGGGCAAGCTCGCCCGCGTCCTGGTCGGCGACGGCGGGAAGGTCGTCCTCGGCGCCGCCGACACCTTCCGCGCGGCGGCCACCGACCAGCTGCAGACGTGGGGCGACCGCGTCGGGGCGGGCGTGGTGCGCGGCCCGGAGGGCGGCGACCCGGCGTCCGTGGCGTTCGACGCCGTGGCCAAGGGCATCGAGGACAAGGCCGACACCGTCATCATCGACACGGCGGGCCGCCTGCACACCAAGACCGGCCTCATGGACGAGCTGGGCAAGGTGAAGCGGGTCATCGAGAAGAAGGCCGCCGTGGACGAGGTGCTGCTCGTCCTCGACGCGACCACGGGGCAGAACGGCATGCGTCAGGCGCAGGTCTTCGCCGAGGTGGTCAACGTCACCGGCATCGCCCTGACCAAGCTGGACGGCACGGCCAAGGGCGGCATCGTGATCTCGGTCCAGCGCGAGCTGGGCGTGCCCGTGAAGCTCGTGGGTCTCGGTGAGGGGCCGGACGACCTCGCGCCGTTCGACCCCGAGGTCTTCGTCGACGCCCTGCTCGGCGACTGACAGACGGGAAGGCGGGGGGGCCGGTGCTCCCGGCCCGCCCGCCTTCAGTCGCGCAGGAAGGCGCGCAGCTCCTCCAGGTGCGGGGCGATGTCGATGCTCTGCCCGGACAGCCAGCGCGGGTCGCCGTAGGTGTCGCGGTAGCGCTCGGCGCCGTCGCAGATCAGCGTGACCACGCTGCCGCGCTCGCCTCGCTGCCGCATCTCCCGGATGATCTGGACCGCCGCCGCGATGTTGGTGCCGGTCGAGCCGCCGACCTCCCGGCGGGTGACCTCTCTGACCCAGTGCATGGCCGCGATCGACAGGGCGTCCGGGACCTGCGTCATCCGGTCGATGACCGTCGGCAGGAACGACGGCTCGACCCGCGGCCGGCCGATGCCCTCGATCCGCGATCCGGCGCCGCCGTGCTCCTCACCGGAGATCCAGGACGGGTAGAACGCCGAGCCCTCGGGATCGGCCACGCACAGCCGCGTCTGGTGCCGGCGGTAGCGGATGTAGCGGCCGATCGTCGCGGAGGTGCCGCCGGTGCCCGCACCGACCACGATCCACGCGGGCTCCGGGTGCCGTTCGAGGGTCATCTGCTGGAAGATGCTCTCGGCGATGTTGTTGTTGCCCCGCCAGTCCGTCGCCCGCTCCGCGTAGGTGAACTGGTCCATGTAGTGCCCGCCGGTCTCGGCGGCGAGCCGGTGCGACTCGTCGTAGATCGCCCTGGGGTCGTCCACCAGGTGGCACTTGCCGCCGTAGAACTCGATGATCTCCCGCTTCTCCGGCGAGGTGCTCGCCGGGATCACCGCGATGAACGGCAGGCCGAGCAGGCGGGCGAAGTACGCCTCGCTCACGGCGGTGGACCCGCTGGACGCCTCGATGATCGTGGTGGTGGGCCCGATCCAGCCGTTGGCCAGGCCGTACAGGAAAAGGGAGCGGGCGAGCCGGTGCTTGAGTGAACCGGTCGGGTGCACCGACTCGTCTTTCAGATAGAGGTCGACACCCCAGTGCGAGGGGAGCGGGAAGGCATGCAGATGAGTGTCACAGCTTCGGTTGGCGTCGGCCTCGACGGCCTGGATGGCGTCGGCCACCCAGGCCCTCGTGACCGGATCATGCCGATCCAGGTGGTTCATGGCGCCACTCTGGCACGTTGTCCGGCATGAACACCAAAGGCCCCAACTGGGCCGACAGACAGTGAAACCTGCCACATTTTACTCTCGATTGAGGCTCCAGTGTTACGCTAATGAGACTTGTTCGGCTTGCGCGTGACCTGGCCGCGCGGGCCTGGTCCCTACATCGACGGTGCTGACCAGGCCGGACGACTTAACAGCGTGCTTAGGCCCCGATCGGCACGATGTCCTTGGCACAACGATGAACGAGCGACCTCGCATGTGTTCCGGCCGGACGGGTAACGGGGGAGAAGTTCCGTAGGGGGAAGAGATGATCTCGACCGACGAGCAGCGGCAGGCATGGTTCGAGCGTGAGGTCGTGCCGGTGACGAGCCAGCTCTACGCGTCCGCGATGCGTCTGACGCGCAACCCCGCCGACGCCGAGGACCTGGTTCAGGAGACCGTGGCCAAGGCGTTCACGTCGTACCACCAGTTCCGTGAGGGCACGAACCTCAAAGCGTGGCTGCACCGCATCCTCACCAACAACTTCATCAACGACTACCGGAAGAAGCAGCGCTCGCCCAAGCTGTCGGCCGCCGAGGAGATCGAGGACTGGCAGTTGGCCGCGGCCGAGTCGCACACGTCGACCGGGCTGCGCTCGGCCGAGACCGAGGCGCTCGACCAGATCCCGGACAGCGTCGTGATGAACGCCCTGCGCGCTCTGCCGGAGGACTTCCGGGTGGCCGTCTACCTGGCCGACGTGGAGGGCTTCGCGTACAAGGAGATCGCCGACCGGATGGGCACGCCGATCGGCACCGTGATGTCCCGGCTGCATCGGGGCCGCCGGCAGCTCCGGGGCATGCTGGAGGGCTACGCCCGCGAGGAGGGCGTCGTACGCATTCCCGAGCAGGCCTGCGCGGCCTGACGGGCAGGCGGCGGGCAGGGGCCCCGGCTCAGGCGGGGCCCAAGCGGCGGTCAGGAGTGCTCATGCGGCGGTCAGGAGTGCTCATGCGGCGGCGATGAGGGCGATCGCGCCGAGCGCGAACCCCACGCCGGTGATCTGCACGGGGCTCAGCCGCTCACCCAGGACGTACCGTGCGAGCAGCAGGGTGCTCGCCGGGTAGAGCGACACCAGGACGGCGACCAGGGTGAGCATCCCCCGCTGCGCCGCGAGCAGATAGAGCACGTTGGCGGCCATGTCGAGCACCCCGGCCATGATCGTCACCGTCAGGCTGCCGGGCACCGGGCGCAGGCTCCTGCGCGTGGCGAGGGCCAGCAGCGCGACCAGTGTGATCGACGCGATCCTCGCCCCCAGCAGGGGCCATGTGCCGGAGTCGGCCGGGGCCAGCTTGAGCAGCACGAAGAACCCGCCGAAACCCGCTCCCGACACCAGGGCGGCGATGATCGGTCCCGCCTTCGGGCCGCTCGCGCCGCCGCTCGGCTCGCGGCTGACCAGCAGGACGGCGAGCAGGCCGAGCGCGACGCCCACCAGTGCCAGGGCGGACGGCCGATCGCCGGTGAGCAGGCCGAAGACCACGGGGACGGCCATCGCCGTCGTCGCCGTGGTGGGGGCGATCACGGACATCATGCCGGTGGCCAGGCCGCGGTAGAACAGCACGATGCCGAGGGCTCCGGCGATCCCGGAGGCCATCCCCCAGGCCAGCGCGGCCGGGCTCGCGTGGCCCGGCAGGATCGGGAGCAGGACGGCGATCAGCAGCAGGCCGCCGAGCTGGGAGAGCACGACGACGGCCAGCACCTTCGAACGCCTGGTGGCGAGCCCGCCGAAGAAGTCGGCCGTGCCGAAGATCACCGCGCATGCCGTCGCGAGCACTGCCGCCGTCACAGGACCCCCAAGAGATTGCATCAATAGTGCAATGGATTGTACTCGGAGATCACTATTGTGGACCCATGGCTGATCCTGAGACGATCACTGCGGCCATCGCCGCCAACGTACGGGGCCAGCGGGCCCACCGGGGGATGACCCTCGACGAGCTCGCGGCGCGGTCGAACGTGAGTCGCGGCATGCTGATCCAGATCGAGCAGGGCCGCACCAACCCGAGCGTCAACACGCTCACCCGCATCGCCGACGCGCTGGGCGTCACCCTCGCCCGGCTGGTGGAGGTCGCCGACACACCGGTCGTACGGGTCGTGCACGAGTCCGAGGTGGTGACGTTCCGGCACTCCGGGGGAGGATCGGCCCGCCTGCTCGTGGGGACCGACGCGCCCGCGATCCTGGAGCTGTGGGACTGGCGGCTCGGGCCGGGCGAGCACCACGACGGCGACGCGCACCCCGCCGGCACCAGGGAGATGCTCACCGTTCTGGAGGGGCGGCTCACGCTGACCGTGTACGGCAGGAGCCACGTCGTGGGGTGCGGTGACGCCGTCGTGTTCAGCGCCGACCGGCCTCATCGCTACGCCAACGAGCACGACGAGCCGCTGCGCTTCGTGATGGTGGTCACCGAGCCGCCGGAGCCACCGGATGTCCGGGAGCCGGCCGATGGCGGAGAACCTGCAGATGACTGACGAGTAAGGGCTGCGTGGTGACGCTCAGTAGCCGATGATTACAGAATGAATCCGCAAGCGCCGCTCCAAGGTTGGGTACATCCCTTTTTGTGCGTGTCTGCTGTGCAGGGGGCGGTGGCCGGTGAGTGAATCGCGAGTCGCGGTGGAAAAACTTCGCGCGGAACTCGCCGCGCTCGGGGTGGCCGACGCCTACGAGATCGGCGACGAGGCTACTCTCTCCGTCTGGATAGGCCTGGTCGTGACCTTCCGTGAGGGCTTTTACCGTTGGCGCGAGGGTGCCGTGAAGTGCCGGCACCTGGGTACGGACCCCGCAGGATGCGCCATCCGGGTGGCCCGCAGGTACGCCGAACTCAAGGCGGACGTGCCGCCCTGGTGGGAGGAGCTGGAAAAGGTTCTGCGGGGGGGATCGGCCGGAGGCTATCCGTAGCGTTCGTGGCCCCCCGCCTGCTCCGGGGGGTCGTATGCGGATCGGATCCGTTCTGCTGTCGTTGCTGCTGATCGGCGGATGTGGCCAGGTCAGGACCGTACCGGCCGCCGGCGAGCGTCCCGTGGCGCCGCATCCGCGCTTCGGCACGCCGGGGCGTTTCGACGCCGACCTGCTGCGCTTCCGGCTGGCGGGATCGCAGCGGGGAGCGCCCGGACCGCGCCTGCCCGCGATCCCGCCGCCCCGGCACGTCGACTGCAGGCAGCACAAGTGCGTGGCGCTGACGTTCGACGACGGGCCGGCCGAATACACCGGGCACGTCCTCGACCTGCTCGCCGCCCACCACGCCCGGGCCACGTTCTTCCTGCTCGGGCAGATGGTCACGGACGAGACACGGGACTTCGTGCGGCGGATGGCCTCCGAGGGCCACGAGATCGGCAACCACTCCTGGGACCACGCCTCCCTGCCGGGGCTGTCGCCCGACGGCCTGCGCCGCGAGCTCGACCGGACCCAGGAGGCCGTGCGGAAGGTGACCGGCGTGCGGATGCGCGTCATGCGCCCGCCGTACGGCGCGACGAACCAGACGGTCGACAACGAGACCAGACAGGCGGGCCTCGCGCAGATCATGTGGGCGGTCGACACCCTCGACTGGCTCAACCGCAACCCCGCCGTGATCACCCAGCGCAGCGCCGCGGCGAAACCGGGTGACATCGTGCTCATGCACGACATCCACGCCACCACCGTGCAGGCACTGCCCCGGCTGCTCGACGAACTCGACCGCAAGGGCTTCACGTACGTGACCGTCTCGGAGCTGCTCGGAGCCACCACGCCCGGCAAGAAGTACACCAACCGGTAGACGGGCCACGGCCCGCGCGGTCCCGGTCCCGGGACTGTCGGTGGGGCGTGCGAAGGTTGGTGGCATGGGTTTCAGCGGGTTCCCTGACGAGGCGCTCATCTTCTACGAGGGCCTCGTCGCCGACAATTCGAAGGCGTACTGGACGGCCCACAAGGAGTTGTACGAAACCGGGGTCCGGGCGCCGATGCTCGCGCTGATGGACGAGCTGGAGCCGGAGTTCGGGCCCGCCCACCTGTTCCGCCCGCACCGCGACGTGCGGTTCGCCAAGGACAAGTCGCCGTACAAGACGCACCAGGGGGCCTACTGCGGAGTGGGCATGGAGGGCGTCGGCTACTACGTCCAGGTGGACGCCGACGGCCTCTATGTGGCGGCGGGCTGGTGGATGCCGGGCGACCAGGTGTCGCGCTACCGCGAGGCCCTGGACGACGACACCGCCGGGCCCCTGCTGGAGGAGATCCTCGCGGCCCTGCCCGCCGATCTCACGGTCGGCGGCGAGCGGCTCAAGACCCGCCCTCGCGGCACGCCGGAGGACCACCCCCGGCTCGACCTCCTGCGGCACAAGACGCTGCACGCCGGGCGGCGGTTCGAGCCGGAGCCGTGGCTGCACACCCCCGAAACCCTCGACCGGGTCCGCTCGACCTGGCGGGCGCTCGTCCCGCTGGTCGACTGGCTGCGGCGCCACCTGTCCTGACCGCCCCCCCGCCCGGTCAGCCGCGGCGCTTGACGACGCCGCAGCCGATCCGGGCACCGGCGTCCCCGGTCTTGCGCGTGGTCGTGTCCGGCCCCACGGCGCCGGTGTCGTCGGGGCGGTGGAAGTACCGGTCCGGGATGTGGGCGAAGTTGTCCGGTCCGGCGTGCACCACGAACGCGCTTCCGTTGGTGTCGGCCAGCTGCTCCGGGGTGAACCTGTCGGTCACGAAGGACGCGGAGGCGGTGCCGTCCGCGGCCGCAAGCAGCGGCGGCATGTCCCCGGCCGTGTCCCCGTGCGCTCCCGAGCCGAGGTGGCTTCCGGCGCTGGAGAACGCGCTGCCCGTCGCGCGGTCCACGGAGCGGGGATCGCAGACGCCGGCGGCGTGGACGTGGAAGCCGTGGAATCCGGGAGCGAGTCCCCGCATGCCGACGCTGACCCGCGACTTCTTCTCGTCGTACCGCTCGACGTGCACGGTGCCCAGGACACGTCCCGCGGTGTTCCTGATGACCGCGGTGATCGGCTCGCCGGGGCGGGTCCGCGGTGCGAAGGCCCCCGTGGTGGAGGCTGCTGTGGTGGTGGTCCCCGTGGTGGTCCCCGTGGTGGTCCCCGTGGTGTTCGCTGCCGTGGTGTTCGCTGCCGTGGTGGTGGCTGCCGTGGTGGTGGCGGACAGCACCGGCACGGCCGGGGCGGCCGCGGCGGCCAGTCCCAGGGCGAGCCCGGCGGCCATGGCGAGACGGGTTGTGCGGGGCATGATCGCTCCTCCTCAGACGCTGCACTGCCTGCGACAGCAGAGCACGGCCGAGTGGGAGGGGGAGCGCGAACGACGTCATCTGTGCCCGCCGTTTACCCGCTCTTGCCGTCGGAGCCTCTCGTCGGCGTCGCCGTCGAAGCCCTGGAGCACGCCGCAGACCGGCCGTGACGACCGGAGGCGGCGTCGCCGGGTCCGTGACGGCGCCCGTCTTTCTGGGGGCGGCAGGCCGAAGCCCCCGCCGACCGAGTCGGCGAGGGCTTCGGGTGAAGGAGCCTTCGGGTGAAGACGCTCAGCTGCCGCGCTTGGCGCGGGCGGCGGCGCGGCCCCGGCTGGACGAGTCGAGGACGGTCTTGCGGATGCGCACGGTCTCCGAGGTGATCTCCACGCACTCGTCGTCGCGGATGAACTCCAGGGCCTGCTCCAGGGACAGGACGCGCGGCGGGATCACCTTCTCGGTCTCCTCGCTGGTGGAGGAGCGCATGTTGGTGAGCTTCTTCTCCTTGGTGATGTTCACGTCCATGTCGTCGGAGCGGGAGTTCTCCCCGATGATCATGCCCTCGTACACCTCGGTGCCGGGGGAGACGAACAGCGTGCCGCGCTCCTGCAGGTTGAGCATGGCGAACGCGGTGACCTGGCCCGCGCGGTCGGCGACCAGCGAGCCGTTGTTGCGGGTGCGCAGCTCGCCGAACCACGGCTCGTACGTCTCGAACACGTGGTGCACGAGGCCGGTGCCGCGGGTCTCGGTGAGGAACTCGGTGCGGAAGCCGATCAGGCCGCGCGCCGGCACCAGGAACTCCATGCGGATCCAGCCGGTGCCGTGGTTGGTCATGTGCTCCATGCGGCCCTTGCGCACGGCCAGGAGCTGGGTGACGGCGCCCAGATACTCCTCCGGGCAGTCGACCGTGAGGCGCTCGACCGGCTCGTGCACCTTGCCGTCGACGACCTTGGTCACGACCTGCGGCTTGCCGACCGTCAGCTCGTAGCCCTCGCGGCGCATCTGCTCCACGAGGATGGCCAGGGCCAGCTCACCACGGCCCTGCACCTCCCAGGCGTCCGGGCTCTCGGTGGGCAGCACGCGCAGCGAGACGTTGCCGACCAGCTCCTTGTCGAGGCGGTCCTTAACGAGGCGGGCGGTGACCTTGGCGCCCTTGACCTTGCCGACCAGCGGGCTGGTGTTGGTGCCGATCGTCATGGAGATCGCCGGCTCGTCGACCGTGATCAGCGGCAGCGGGCGCGGGTCCTCGGGGTCGGCCAGCGTCTCACCGATCATGATGTCCGGGATGCCGGCGATCGCGATGATGTCACCGGGCCCGGCCTCCTCGGCGGGCTTGCGCTCCAGCGCCTCGGTCATCAGCAGCTCGGAGATCTTGACGCGCTGGACGCTGCCGTCGGTGCGGCACCACGCGACCTGCTGGCCCTTGCGGATCGTGCCCTGGTGGACGCGGCACAGCGCGATACGGCCGAGGTAGCTGGACGCGTCGAGGTTGGTGACGTGAGCCTGGAGCGGCGCGGACGGGTCGTAGACCGGCGCCGGGATCGTGCTCTTGATCGTGTCGAACAGCGGCTCGAGGTCGGGGGAGTCCGGCATGCCGCCGTCGGCGGGGCGCTCCAGCGAGGCCCGCCCGGCCTTGGCCGAGGCGTACACGATCGGGAAGTCGATCTGCTCCTCGGTCGCGTCGAGGTCGATGAACAGCTCGTACACCTCGTCGACGACCTCGGCGATGCGGGCGTCCGGCCGGTCCACCTTGTTGATGCACAGGATCACCGGCATCTTCGCGGACAGCGCCTTGCGCAGCACGAAGCGGGTCTGCGGCAGCGGGCCCTCGGAGGCGTCCACCAGCAGCACGACGCCGTCCACCATCGACAGGCCGCGCTCGACCTCGCCGCCGAAGTCGGCGTGGCCGGGGGTGTCGATGATGTTGAGGGTCATGCCGCCGTGCCTGACCGCCGTGTTCTTCGCGAGAATGGTGATCCCCTTCTCGCGCTCGAGGTCGTTGGAGTCCATGACCCGCTCGTCCACGTCCTGGTTGGCCCGGAACGCACCGGACTGCCATAGCATGGCGTCGACCAGGGTGGTCTTGCCGTGGTCGACGTGCGCGATGATCGCGATGTTCCGCAGGTCGTCGCGGGTATTCATAGGCATAGTGAAGTCTCGCTCTGGATCGTCGGGGTGTCGTCCGCGTCCCGGGACTGAAGCGAGACGCACATCCGCCGCATGACACGGCCAAGCCATTTTAGTTGATCCCGATCGCCACCACGCGCCGACGGCGTACGGAACCCTCGATGCAAACGCCCGCGCGGCGATCGGCATTCCTCGCCGGTGAAAGGCTCCGTCTAAAGGCTCTCCGTCAGGGCAGGTGAACCGGCTGTGACGGATGAAGGCCTCGTGCTGCTGATCGCCTGGGCGGAGTTCCTCGTGCCGATCCTCGTCCTCGCCTATTTCCTGCTGCGGCGGCGCACATGATCCCGCCGGCTCGGCGGGTGGCGCTCGCCCTGCTGACGGCACTCCTGTTGTCCGGATGCGTCAGCCCCGCGTGGGACGACCACGACTACGCGCTCAAGGCCGGGAAGACGGCCGAGTCGGCCGCCTCGGCCGTGCGGTTCGCCCGTTCCGTCGTGGCGTACCGGGACCGCATGACCGGGCCGTACGCCGAGGTGGTGCTGACCGAGGCGGTGCGCGACCTGAGCAGCGTGAACGACCAGTTCGGCGGTGTGCAGCCGCCCTCGGACGCCTCCGACCGGGTCAGGGGCGAGGTGCTGCGCCTCACCGAGAAGGCCGAGAGCGAGGTCGAGGACCTGCTCATCCAGACGCGCAGGGACGGCGTGAAGGACCCGGCGGCGGCCGTACGGGACCTGGGCAGGCTCGCGAGCGAGCTGAACGACTTCGCGGAGAGGCACAAGTGAAGAAGTTCCTCGCGGTCACGCTCGGCATCCTGACGGCCTTCGGCGGTTTCGTGGACATCGGCGACCTGGTCGCCAACGCCGTCGTGGGGTCGAGGTTCGGCATGTCCCTCGCGTGGGTGGTGATCCTCGGCATCATCGGCATCTGCGTCTTCGCCGAGATGTCCGGCAGGATCGCGGCGGTGTCGCAGCGGCCGGTCTTCGACCTCGTCCGCGAGCGCATGGGCCCCCGCGCCGGGCTGGTCAACCTCGGGGCGTCGTTCTTCATCAACGTGCTCACGCTGGCGGCGGAGATCGGCGGCGCCGCGCTCGCGCTGGAGCTGGCGACCGGGGTCGGCTACCTGCTGTGGGTGCCGCCCGTGGCCCTGGTCGCGTGGCTGGTCATGTGGCGGGTGAAGTTCGAGACCATGGAGCGCGTCTTCGGGCTGGCGGGGCTCGGGCTGGTCGTGTTCATCGTGGCGCTGTGGCAGCTCGGGCCCGACTGGGGCGAGCTGTCCACGCAGCCCGTCCGGCCGCCGTCCGACGAGGGCGTGCCGACCTACCTCTACTACGCGATCGCGCTGCTCGGCGGGGCGATGACGCCGTACGAGGTGTTCTTCTTCTCCTCCGGCGGCGTCGAGGAGCGGTGGACCCGCAGGGACCTGGTCACGGCGCGGGCCAACGTGTTCGTCGGCTTCCCCCTCGGTGGAGTGCTGTCGCTGACGATCGCGGCGTGCGCGGCGACCGTGTTCATGCCGGTCGCGGCCGAGCCCGACTCGCTCGGGCAGATGGTGCTCCCGGTCGCCCAGGGGCTGGGCAAAGTCGGCCTCGGCGTGGTGATCCTCGGGGTGTTCGCGGCCACGTTCGGCGCGACGCTGGAGACCGCCCTGTCGTCGGGCTACTCCCTGAGCCAGTATTTCGGCTGGCAGTGGGGGAAATACGTGGTGCCGGGCCGCGCCGCCCGGTTCCACGTGATCGTGCTGGCCGCGGTGATCGTCGCGACCGCGCTGATCCTCACCACCATCGACCCGATCAAGGTGACCGAGTATTCGCTGGTCTTCTCGGCGGCGGCCCTGCCGCTCACCTACCTGCCGGTCCTCATGATCGCCAACGATCCCGACTACATGGGGGAGAAGGTCAACGGCAGATTCAGCAACGTGCTGGGAAGTTTCTACATGGTGCTGCTGCTCGTCGTGGCGGTCGCGGCCATCCCCCTGATGATCGCGACGAAGGCGGGGCAGTGACGACCCTGCCGGAGGAGGTGAGGACTCGGTGACCGAAACCGCGCGGGTGCTGCACGCCCGCCTGCACCTGCTCGACCGGCAGGTCGTCAGGGAGAGCGACGACCGCCTGCTGTGCAAGGTGGACGACCTGGAGATGCGGCCCGGGGACCGGCCGTACGTCACCGCGATCCTGTCGGGCCCGCTCGCGCTCGGCCCGCGGATCGGCGGCCTGCCGGGATGGCTGATGACGGAGACCGACCGGCTCTTCCGGCGGGAGGAGCGGCCGGGGCCGTACCGCATCGAGATGAGCCTGGTGACCGAGATCGGCAGTGCCGTACGGGTGGCCGGCCACCGGCAGGACCTGGCGCTGGAGCGCTGGCTGACCAGGAACGTGATCGGCCGGATCCCCGGCGCCGCGGGGACCAAGGAGCAGGATGCTCCCGAGGGCGGCGCGCAGGATGCTCCCGAGGGCGGCGCGCAGGATGCTCCCGAGGGCGGTGCGAGGGAGGCGCCGGAGAGGGCGCTCAGGGTGCGGGAGCGGTGGGAGGACAGGCCGGACGCCCTGCGGCTCGGCGGGCTGCTCGGCCGTACGGTCCGCGGCCCGGAGGGGGAGGTCGCCGGTGACACGGTGGACGTCCGCCTCGTCCAGGACGGGCCGCTGCTGGCCGAGGTCCAGCAGGCGTTCCGGGCGGCCGGAGTGCTGATCGCCCGGCGGCGGGCCGGGCGGCTCTTCGGGTACGAGCGCGGCCCGGGGCTGTGGCGGCCGTCGCTGCTGGGCGCCCTCGTGCGCCGCATGCACGGCGAGATCCGCTATGCCGAATGGGACCAGATCGAGTCGCTCGACGACGATGAGGTCAGGCTGGGGGTCCCCTGGGAACGGCTGCGGTCGACGGCCGATCTCTGATTGATCCCCGTCGCGTGGGGGGCGAGATGGCGGGAAATAAGGTCGGGGGCATGACTCTCGCTGCTGCCTTCGGGGCGATGCTGCGCACGGCGGACGGTGTCCGTATCGACGCCGCGCACACGCCCAACGGCTCACTCGATCTCGGCATCGTGGTCGCGCACGGCTTCACCGGAACGTGGAGGGGGCCGGACACCCGGCGCATCGTGCACGTCCTGTCGCGGTTCGGCGGCGTGGTGTCCTTCGACTTCCGGGGCCACGGACACTCCGGGGGCCGGTCCACCGTGGGCGACCTGGAGGTCCTCGACGTGGACGCGGCGGTCAAGCACGCACGCTCGATCGGCTACCGGCGCATCGCCACCGTCGGCTTCTCGATGGGCGCCGCCGTGGTCGTACGGCATGCCGCGCTGCACGGGGGGGTGGACGGCGTGGTGTCGGTGAGCGGGCCGGCCCGCTGGTACTACCGCGGCACCAGACCCATGCGGCAGGTCCACTGGGCGATCGAACGCTGGCACGGGCGGCTGGCGGCCCGGCTGGTCAAGCGGACCAGGATCGCGGGCGGCGGATGGGACCCCGTCCCGCTACCGCCGTACGAGGCGGCGGCGCTGATCGCGCCCACGCCGCTGCTGATCGTGCATGGTGACCACGACCCGTTCTTCCCCGTGGAGCACGCCCACCAGTTGTACGAGTGCGCGGCCGAGCCGAAGGAGTTGTGGGTCGAGCCGGGGTACGGCCACGCGGAGGCGGCGGCCACCCCTGACCTGGTCCGGAAAATTGGTCAGTGGATTTCGCGAACCAAATCCGCATAAGGGTCGTCTATGAGGGTTGTGCGGATCCAGTGCCTCCTTCGTGGGAGGTCCGAGCGAGCCGGAGGGCGCCGCCGGTCTGGACTGAGGAGCGTGCGGGAGCGAAGCGACCAAGCGCGGAGGGACGTGCTCATCGCGTGCCTCCGGCTCGACCAGGCGGGAGTGAGCGCCTCGATGGCGAAGCGGGAAACACCGCACGGCCGATTGGGGGATCGGCGCACACCCTCAGCGGGTGTGGCCCAGCGTCGCGGGGGCGCGCTGGGCGGTTTCACCGGCCCGGTACGGCACACGCCGTACCGGGCCGGAGGGACGCGTTCCCCGGTGCCGGCCTCCGCGTGCAGCCCAGGCGTTTCAGCCCAGGCGTTTCAGTCCGCGCGTTTCAGCCCAGGCGGGCGATCGACTTGGTCTCCAGGTAGGCCGACAGGCCCTCGGGGCCGAGCTCCCGGCCCAGGCCGCTGGCCTTGAAACCGCCGAACGGCGTGTTCGGGTCGAGCGTGTGCATCATGTTGACGCCGTACGTGCCGGTGCGCACCCGGCGGGCGACGTCCACCCCGTGGTCGGTGTCGGCGGTCCAGACCGAGCCCGACAGGCCGTAGTCGCTGTCGTTGGCGATCCGCACCGCGTCCTCCTCGTCCTCGTACGGGATCACCGCCAGCACCGGGCCGAAGATCTCCTCACGGGCGATGCGCATGTCGTTGGTGGCCCCGGCGAAGACGGTGGGCGCGACGTACCAGCCCCGGTCGTAGGGCCGGTCGAGGCCGCCGACGACCGGCTTGGCGCCCTCCTCGATGCCCGACCTGATGTAGCCCTCGACCCGTTCCTGCTGCCGCCTGGCGACCAGCGGCCCGATCCCGGTGGCCGGGTCGGCGGGGTCGCCCACCTGCTGGCTCGTCACCATCTCGGCGACGGCCTGGACGACCTCGTCGTACCGGTTGCGGGAGGCGAGGATGCGGGTCTGCGCCACGCACGCCTGGCCGTTGTTCATCAGTGAGGCCATCGACAGGAAGCCCATGGCCGAGGGCAGGTCGCAGTCGTCGAGGATGATCGCCGCGGACTTGCCGCCGAGTTCGAGCGTGCAGCGCTTGAGCTGTTCGCCGCAGATCGCCGCGATCCTGCGCCCGGCGGCGGTCGAGCCGGTGAAGGCCACCTTGTCGACGCCGGGATGGGAGACCAGGTGCTCGCCCGCCTCGCGGCCTGCCGCGACGATGTTGACGACCCCGGCCGGGATGCCGGCCTCCTTGATCATCTCGGCGAGCAGGTAGGAGTCGAGCGGCGTCTCGGGGGCCGGCTTGATCACCAGGGTGCACCCCGCGACGAGCGCCGGGGCCAGCTTGGTCATGAGGACGAACTGGGGGACGTTCCAGGGGACGACGGCCGCCACGACGCCGACCGGCTCGCGACGGACGATCATCGGGCCGAACAGGCCGGGCCGCTCCTCCTCGACGGGGAACGTGGCGCCGAGACCGGCGAAATACTTGAGCATCCCCAGTGGCTGCGGGGCCTGGGCGAGCTGGGAGAACGTGATCGGAGACCCCATCTCCGCGGTGATGATCTCAGCCATCTCGGCCTGGCGGGTCTCGTAGATCTCCGCCAGCCGTCCCACGATCGACGCGCGCTCGGCCATCGTCATCCGCGGCCAGGGCCCGTTGTCGAAGGCGTCCCTGGCGGCCGCGACGGCCCGGTCCATGTCGGCGGCGGTGCCGTCCGGCACCTGGCCGACGACCTCCTCGCTGTGGGGGGAGATCACCTCGATCGTGCCCGTGCCCGCGGGGGTCACCCAGTCGCCCCCGATGAACAGCGTGTCGTGCTGCAGCATGCCTGCCTCCTGATCGGGCGCGCCATCGCGCACACAGAAAGACCGAATCATGTTCTGCTCTGCCTTGGCAAGAGTGGACCCGCGAAACGGGATCGGGCCAGGTAGGCGCGTCGACGGCGAACGGGGCACACGGGCGGAAATCCGGCCGCTGTCCGCTTTGAACCTAAGAGCTTCTCCTGTTCCGGTAGCAGACCGTAAAGATCGTCTTCTATAGTTTCGGACCGAATCCGAGTGGAGGTCGCGTGCGGTCGGGACGCTGGGCCAGGCTGGCGGTGGTCACCACCGCGCTGCTTGTCGCACCGTCCGTCCCGGGCGCCCGCACCGCCGAGGCCGAACCGGACCAGCAGGCTAAACTCCGCAAGCTCACCCAGGAGGCCGCCGCGCTCCAGAAGGAGTACCGCGGCGAGATCCTCAGCCTTGAGGACGCGAAGAGAGCCGCGCAGAAGGCCTCCAGCAGGAGCAGGAAGTTGCAGGCCGACCTGCGCCTGGCCCAGCGGCAGGTGGTGGCGTTCGCGCAGTCCTCGTACATGACCGGGGGCGCGGACGCCGCGCAGCTGTTCTCCCTGTCGGCCGACCCGAGTTCGCTGGCGATGCAGTCCTATCTGGGCACCGCCAGGATCGAGCGGCTCAACAGCGTCAAGGACCTCGTCGCCAAGCAGAAGAAGGCGGCCCTCGCGGCCGCCGGCGAGATCGACAAACTGCAGGCGCACATCAAGCAGCTCAAGTCGCGGCGCGGCGAGGTCGAGCGGCTGATGGCGAAGTACGGCTTCCAGACCCCCGACGCCGGCAGCGGCCTGACCCAGCGCATGGTCTCGACGCGTAATGCGATCATGCAGCAGTTCCCGATGCCGTTCGGCGTCGGCTGCCTGCGCCCTGGCGACCCCGGGGAGCACGGCAAGGGCCGGGCCTGCGACTTCATGATGAGCGGCGGCGGCCGCATGCCGGACGCGGTGGCCAAGGAGCGCGGCGACGCCCTGGCCCAGTGGTGCATCCAGCACGCGAGCGAGTACGGGATCATGTACATCATCTGGCAGCAGCGCTTCTACGACATGCGCACGGGCGCCGGATGGCGGATGATGTCCGACCGCGGCGGCATCACGGCCAACCACTACGACCATGTTCACGTGTCGGTGCTCTGACCCTCCAGGAACTTCCGCAGCCAGTGGTAGGACGCCTTCGGCGTGCGCTCCTGGGTCTCGAAGTCGACGTGGACCAGGCCGAACCGCTGGTGGTAGCCCTCGGCCCACTCGAAGTTGTCCAGCAGCGACCAGACGAAGTAGCCCCGCAGGTCCACGTCCGCCCGCCGCATCGCCCGGATGTGGCCGTCGAGGTAGGCGATCCGCTCCTGGTCGTCCAGGCCCTCGTACGAGCAGCCGTTCTCGGTGATGTAGACGGGCGGCAGCGCGTCGCCGTACCGGGCCTTGAGGCCGTCGAGCAGCTCGCGCAGGCCGTCGGGGACGACGGGCCAGCCGAACGCCGTGGTGGGAACGCCGGGGATCTCCTCGAACCGGAACGGCAGGCCGTCCCCGCCGGGGCCGCCGATCCGGGTGGGGTTGTAGTAGTTGATCCCCAGCCCGTCGAGGGGCTCGGCGATCGTCTCCAGATCGCCGGGTCTCACGGGGATCTCGACGCCGAACGCCGTCAGGTCGGGGTAGGCGCCGGTGAGGACCGGGTCGTTGAACAGCCGGTTGTGCAGGATGTCGTACGTCTCGGCGGCGGCCAGGTCCTCGGGGGAGCCGGAGGCGGGCCGGACCGGGGTGCAGTTGTTGGTGATCAGCACCTGCTCCGCGCCGGCCGCCCGCAGCGCCTGGGTGGCCAGGCCGTGCCCGAGCAGCTGGTGGTGGGCCACCGGCAGCGCGTCGAACATGAGCGCCCGGCCCGGAGCGTGGATGCCCAGGCCGTATCCCTCCACCATGTGCACGAACGGCTCGTTGAGCGTGATCCACATGCGTACGCGGTCGGCCAGCCGTTCCGCCACGACGGCGGCGTAGTCGGCGAAACGGCGGGAGGTGTCGCGGCCGAGCCAGCCGCCCTCGTCCTCCAGCGCCTGCGGCAGGTCCCAGTGGAAGAGCGTCGGCACCGGAGTGATGCCGTTCTCGCACAGCGCGTCCACGAGGCGGTCGTAGAAGTCGAGCCCGGCCTGGTTCACCTGGCCGGCGCCGGTGGGCAGCACCCGGGGCCAGGCGATGGAGAAGCGGTAGGCGTTGACACCGAGACCGGCCATGAGCGCCACGTCCTCGGCGTAACGATGGTAGTGGTCGCAGGCCACGTCGCCCGTGTGCCCGTCGCGGACCCTGCCGGGGGTGTGCGAGAAGGTGTCCCAGATGGAGGGCCCTCTGCCGTCCTCCGTGACCGCCCCTTCGATCTGGTAGGACGCGGTGGCCGTACCCCAGAGGAACATGATGCCGCCTCTCTCGACTAATATGAGCTGAACTCATGTTAGTCCGAGTGGTTGCGAAGCGGGAGAGAATGGCGGAATGACCACAGGGGGAGTGCTGCGCCGCCGGCCCGCCCAGCGCCGCAGTCAGGAGCGGGTCGAGCGCATGCTGGACGAGTGTGCCCGGCTGCTCGACGAGGTGGGGTACGCGGCCCTGACGACCAAGGAGGTCGCCCGCCGGGCCGAGGTGCCGATCGGGACCTTCTACCAGTTCTTCACCGACAAGCAGAGCCTGGTCCGCGCGCTCGCGCTGCGGAACCTGGAGGCGTACCTGGACCGGATCGCCTCCCGGCTGACCGTCGCGCCGCTGTCCGACTGGACCGACGCCGTGGACCTGGTCGTCGACGAGTTCGTGCGGATGAAACGCACCACGCCCGGCTTCGGCGTGGTGGACTTCGGCGAGGTGCTCGCCGCTCCCGGCGGCCCGGCCCTGCCCGGCACCCAGCGGATGCTCGACGAGGCCCTGGAGAACAACGTCGTCGTGGCCGACCGGCTGCGCTCCCTCGTGGTCCAGTCGCTCGGGGTGGCGCCGGGCGACGGCCTGTCGCGCGCCTTCGTGGTCGCCGTGGAGGCCGCCGACGCCGTGCTCAAGCTGGCCTTCCGCGCCCACCCCGAGGGCGACCCCGACCTCATCGCCGAATGCAAACGCCTCGTCCGCCGCTACCTCTCCGATCACCTGGCCTGAGGCGCGTCGGCCTTCGGCCAGGCTCGGGCAGAAGTGGCCGGCGCGGCGCGAAGTCCAAACGATATCTGTTTGAGATGTCAGATGGTATCGTTCAGTACGATGCGAGGAGGTGCCCGGATGAGCCGAACGGTTATCGATCTCGACGATGACATGGTCGCCGAGGCCATGCGGATTTACGGCACCAGAACCAAGGCCAAGGCGGTGCGGATGGCCATGGAGGAGGCCGTCAAGCGACGTCTGCGATTGGAACTGGCAGAATCGATCAAGAGCGGGGAGCTCGACCTCAGCGAGATCGTGGAGAAGACCGGTCCCCGCAACGCGGACGGCACCCTGCGGCGTCCCTCACAGGGTGCTGCGTGACCGACTATCTGGTCGACAAGTCCGCGCTGGCTCGCTGGGGCAACCCAGCGGTAGCGCAGGTGCTTGACGAACTGAGTGATCGTGGTCTGCTCGCCACCTGCGCTGCGATCGAGTGGGAGATGGTCTACAGCGCCAGGAACAAGCCCGATATGGCCCGTATTCGCTTTCTCCTGCGCGGGTTCAATTACCTCTACTGCGGTGACGAGCTCTTCGACCGCGTCCTCGACGTTCAGAGTGAGGCTCTGGACCGTGGTTTCCATCGAGCGCTTTCCCTGGCGGATCTGATCATCGCCGCCACCGCCGAACGGCACCGGGCCGTCGTGCTTCACTACGACGGTGATTTCGACATGATCGCCTCGATCACAGGTCAGCCCACCCGATGGGTTGCAGAGCCAGGAACCGCCGACCGCTGACACACGCGACGCCTGCCCTATCGGGACGGCCGTGGCCTGACGATCCACACGCCCGTGCCGTACATGGCCAGACCGAGCAGGACGAAGGCGGCGGCGACCGGGTAGCGCAGCCCGGGCGGCATGTAGGTGGCCAGGAACCAGCTGTGGCGCAGCATGCCGTTGGACACGAAGACGGCGGCGACGATGCCCTGCGGAACCAGCGGGATGGCGCCGAACCCGAAGCACCACCCGGCGATCGCCTTCTGCGCCTTCGGCAACTGCTCCAGGCGGGACGTCATCGCCTTCTCCGGTCTGCGGCCGGTCCGCATCGTGTCCAGCAGCTCGGGCCCGTGCGAGCGCAGCCGCCGCGCGGCCAGCAGGCCGAAGCCCCAGTAACACAGCGCGCCGGTCGCGACCCCGACGGCCACGCCCGCCCAGCCGTACCGGAGCGCCACCAGCCCCGCGGGCACGCCCGTCAGCAGCACCAGCGCGAGCATCAGATAGGCCAGCCCGGTCATGCCGCCGTCGTCCTCGCTGGTACGCAGGGGGTTGCCCGCGCGGCGATGCGGGTCGGTGCCGGGCACCAGCCCGTACACCGACACCAGCGGCACCAGTCCGGCCGCGCCGCCCAGCAGGGCGGGCAGCAGCGCCAGGACCAGCGGCCACGGTCCGCCGGCGATCGCGGTGAACACCACCGTCACCGCGATGCCCACCGGCGCGTGCGCCGACAGCCAGGCCAGCTGCCTGCCGCGCACATCACTCGCCCCGGGGGTCATCAGGGTCAGCCACAACGCCGTGCCATCGGTTCCGTACAGGTTGGCGGTCATGGCGGCGGCCATCACGATGAAGATCGGACCCGCGTACGGCAGCATGCCGTCCCAGCCGAGGACCAACGGACTGGCCGCGAAGCAGACGCCGTACGACAAGGCGAAGATCAGCTGGTGGTTGCGGACCAGGTCGCGTGACCAGGTGCGCAGCTCCTTGGCGATGATCGCGCCGTTGACGGTGGCCGCGCGCATGGGACGTCTGCCGCGCGCGGAGGGCCGCGTGGCCCCCGTACGTCTGGTGAGCAGGGCCGCCCACGCGCCCAGGAGCAGCGCCGCCAGCACGGCCAGCGCCGCCAGGGCCCACCACTCGCCCCGTACGGCCAGCAGGCCCCATCCGGAGGGCAGGTACCAGACCGCGGCGGGCACGCCCGTCTGGCCGAAGGCCACGAAGAGGACCCAGCTCTGCCCGAGCGCCGCCAGGATCGCGCCGTTGATCAGGCCGGAGGCGATCGCGCCCTGGCGTGTGCGCAGCGCCAGCCCGACCACCGCGACGGAGACCTTCGACAGCAGCACGAGAACGGCCAGTTGCAGGGCCATCGCCGGCAGGGCCGCCAGGGCGTTCACGACGCCGAGCCGTGCACCCGCGACCAGCAGCCCGAGCAGGGCGGTCAGGCTCACCAGCGGGGCGAGGCCGACGAAGGCGGCGACCAGCAGTCCGGCCGCCATCCGGCGCGGCGGCAGGCCGAGCAGCGAGAAGTACTCCGGCCGCAGGGTTTCGTCGCCGCCGCCCATGAAGATCGGGCCGAGCATCCAGCCCAGCAGCCAGACCGCGTAAGCGGCCGCCTGCAGGTCCGGGCTGATGAAGGCCAGGTAGACCGTTCCGGCCGCGAGCAGCGCGCCGAGCGCGGCCCCCATGCCCGCGGTCTGCGCCCGTGTGCCGTGGAAGGAGTGGCGCAGCACCGCGACCTTCATCCGGGCCATGGTGAGCGTGGTCAGCGCGACAGCCACGACAACTCCTTGATCCCGTTGTCCCGGTCGCCGACGAGCTCGACGAAGGTGTCCTCCAGGGAGTTCGCGCCGCGTACCTCGTCCAGCGTGCCGGCGGCGGCCACCGTGCCCTTGTCGATCACCGCCACGTGGTCGCACAACTGCTCGACCAGCGCCATGACATGGCTGGACAGGACGATCGAGCCGCCGCCCGCGACGAAACCGCGCAGGATCGTCTTGATCGTCGCGGCCGACACCGGGTCGACCGCCTCGAAGGGCTCGTCCAGCACCAGCAGGCGCGGCGCGTGCAGCAGCGCGGTGGCCAGCCCGATCTTCTTGCGCATGCCGGTCGAGTACTCGACGACCAGCGTCTTCTCCGCGCCGTCCAGCTCCAGCACGGCCAGCAGTTCCTCGGCCCGCTGGGACACCACGTCCTTGGCCAGCCCACGGAGCAGACCCAGATAGGTCAGCACCTCACGCCCGGTCAGCCGCTCGGGCATGGCCAGCCCGTCGGGCAGCACCCCGACCATGGCCTTGGCTCGCTCGGGTGCGGACCAGACGTCCTCGCCGAAGATCCTGGCACCGCCGCCGTCGGGTCGCAGCAGACCGACGGCCATGGACAGTGTGGTGGTCTTGCCGGCCCCGTTCTGGCCGACGAGCCCGAAGAACGAGCCGGGAGGGACGCTGAGGTCGATGGCGTCGACGGCGAGCTTGTCGCCGAAACGCTTGGTCAGCCCGCTGATCTCCAGCGCTGGCGTCATGGTGTGCTCCGGGTGGCGAGGGAGAAGATCGTGGCCAGTTCGGCGGCCAGGGCGCGGAGATCGAGCTCGGGATCCTTCAGTAGGTAGCCGGGCACGGCGTCGACGGCGCCGCGGATCGCGATGGTCATGGGCCGCAGCGGGAAGTCCCGGAACTCACCGGTGTGCTGCCCCCAGGCCAGCACCTTCTCGATGTCGGTGAGCGCGGTGTCCTGTTGCTTGGAATAGGGGCCGTCGCGGTCGTGGGTGATGATCTCCACGAGCGCCAGCAGGGGTTCACGGTGAATTCGCATGAACTCGAGGTTCGTCTCGAAGTACACGCGTAGCGCGTCGGAGGCGGTCGTCTGCGCCAGGATGCGCGGCACCATCAGATCGGTGGCGAGCTTCACGACGTGGGCGACGACCGCATCGATCAGTTCGTCCTTGCCCCCGAAGTGGTACGAGATGAGCCCGGGGGTGATCTTCGCGAGTTTGGCGATCCTGGCCATCGACGCCTGCCGGTAGCCGAGCGTCGCGAGGGCCTCGATGGCGCAGTCGATGATCTGCGTCCGCCGGGCTTCCTCCGTGAACGTCCGCTCTCCTGAAGGCACGTTCAGAATCCTAAACGGCCGTTCAAACGAGCACAAGATCTACTCGTCGTTCCGTGACGGAGTGCTTCGGGAGAGCGGCCCCGAGGCGCGTGACGCGTCCCGGGGCCGTGCCCGATCAGGCGGGGGCGTCGAGGCGGGCGATGTGCTCCTCGTCGAGCTTGACGTCGACGATGATCTCTTCGAGCTGGGCCATCGAGCTGACGCCGACGATCGGGACGATGTCCTGCGCCCGCAGCCAGGCGAGCACGACCTGGTTGCGCGTCGCGCCGAGCTCGCCGGCCACCTCGTCCAGCACCGCAAGCCGCCTCGTGGTGCCCGGGTGGTCGTAGTACTCGGGCATCGGCTTGGCGGTGTACGCGCCCGCGAGCAACGAGGAGTAGACCCACAGCGTCAGGTCGCCCTCGGAGCGCACGTAGTCCAGCATCTCGTCGGAGACCTGGGTGTGGCCGCCTTCGGGCAGGTGCACCCAGGGCCGGGGGCGGAGGTAGGAGTGGCGGAGCTGCACGTGACGGTATCGAGTGCCGCCCCGCGCCGCCGCCAGTGCGCGGGCCCGCTCCAGCCGCCACACCGCGTGGTTGCTCGCGCCGACCTCCTTGGCCTTGCCGGCGAGGACCAGTTCGTCGAAGGCGGCGACCGTCTCCTCCAGCGGCGTCGACCTGTCGTCGATGTGCGCCCAGTAGACGTCGACGTGATCGGTGCCGAGCCGGCGCAGGCTGCCCTCGATCGCGGCCCGGATCACGCCGGCGGACAGGCCCTCGGCGGCGTCCAGCGTACGGGCGCCGGGCACGGCCGGGCGGGCGCCGCACTTGGTGCTGATCACCATCCTGTCCCGGTTGCGCCGGGAGGCGAGCCACCGGCCGATGGTGGCCTCGCTCTCGTCGCCGGTCGCGCCGTCGAACCAGAACGGATAGTTGTTGGCCGTGTCGAGCATCGTTCCGCCGCCTTCGACGAAGCGGTCGAGGATGGCGAACGAGGTCGCCTCGTCCACAGTGGTCCCGAAGGGGATCGTTCCCAGAGCGATTCTCATGCCGATCACCTTGCCGCCTGGAGCGCACTCCAGCGCAAGCGGCTCTCAGCGGCGGCGGTCGAGTGCTCTGCGGCCACGCGCCACGATGGTCTCGACGTCCCTCAGGTCGTCCATGTCGTGGGCCCTCGCCAGCGCCTCCTTGGCCTCGTCGTAGGCGTCCAGGACCGCGTTCCAGTCGACGTCGCCGGTTCTGTCCGTCGGGCTGTCGATCGCCTCGCCCAGCCGGGTCACGTTCTCCTCCTGGACGCTCTTGGCATCCTCGAACCGGACGGCTCTCTCGGCGGCCCGCTCCCTGGCGGTCCTCTTCCGCCGCACCCTGGCCGTGACGAGCCCGGCGGCGATCCAGAAGACGACCAGGCCGGCGATGCCGAAGAAGACCAGCCGGCCGGTGGACATGCGGCTGGAGGACCCGGACAGGTCGAGGTCCTTGGCGAAGTCCTGGTTCAGCCCGGTGACCTCGGCGTCCTCGAACGTGGCGCCCCGCAGTTCGGCCGAGGACACGTCGGCGTCGGTCAGGGTGGCCTTGCGGAAGACCGCGTCCCGGTACTTGCCGTAGTGGAGGTACGCCCGGTCCAGCCTGGCGCCGGTGAAGTCGGCCTGGTCGGCCGTGACGCTGTTCATCTCCGCGTCGCGAAGGTCGGCGCCGGCGAGTCCGGCCCGGGTCAGGTCGGCGCTGCCGAGCGCCGCGCCCGACAGGTCCGCCCGGGACAGGTTCGCCCCCACGAGGTCGGCGCTGCCGAGCTTGGCCCGCCGCAGCCGCGCGCCGCGCAGGTCCGCGCCCTTCGCCTCGCGGAGCCTCGTCCCGACGGCGGAGACGTCGCGGAGGACGGCCCGGTTCAGCTTGACGCCCGACAGGTCGAGGCCGTCCAGCCTGGCGCCGGTCAGGTCGGCGCAGCTCAGATCGTCGGGAAAGTCCGCGACCGCGGTCAGGTCCCGTTCCCGGTAGTCCTGGCCGCTGCCGGGCTCGCACGACGGGTCCTGGGCGGGCAGGAATCTGGGCACGCCGGTGCTCCCGGCCAGCCGGGCGTCCCTGACGTCACGCAGGTCGGCTCCGGTGAGGTCGGCCCCGCTGAAGTCCGCGCCGGTCATGACCGACTCGTACAGTTGCGCGCCGCTGAGATCCGCCTGCCGCAGGACCGTCCCGATCAAAGTGGCGCCGTAGAGCTTGGCCCTCGCCGCCTTGACCCGGCTGAGGTCGGCCCGGCGCATGTCCGCGCCGTAGGCGAAGGCGTCGGTCAGGTCGACGCCGATCAGCTTCGCGTCGTCGAACTGCGCGCCGTACGTCTTGGCCCGCGTCATCGTGGCTCCGCTCAGGTCGGCCCCGTCGAAATGCGCGTAGTACGGCGAGGAGTCGTCCATCGTCGCCTCGCGCAGGTCGCTGCCGCGCAGGTCCGCGTAGTACAGCTCGGCCTCGGAGAGGTCGGCCTCGCGCAGCCTGGCCCCGGCCATCCGGGCGTACCCGAGATGGGCGCCCTTGAGAGAGGCCCCGGTCAGGTCGGCACCGGTGAGCACGCTCCGCACGGTCAGGCCGTCCAGTTTGGCGCCCCGGAGGTCCGCGCAGGACAGATCGGCGGGCAGCGTGGCCCGGGTGAGGTCCCTGCCGGCGAGATGCGGGCCGCTGCCGGGGCGGCAGGGAGGGCGGTCGCCGGGCGTCGCCGCGGCGGCCGGGGTCATCGGGATCGACAGCGCGATCGCAGCGAAAAGGGTCACCGTGCCGGCGATCAGGCGGAGGGGCATTTCTGTCTCACTGTCTTTCTCGAAGCACCACCCGGACGCTGACACCGGGTCGTAGGTGACAGGACCCGTTATAAAAGCGGCGAGTTGCGCCACGCTTGCGAAACACCTACAGCGCACAAAGCACACATGCGATCGAGACCCGATATGACAGGATCAATGGCGTGGCGGTGTACACACCTGGACAGGTCGTCGAGGAGACCGGGTTCAGCCTCGACACCCTTCGGTACTACGAACGGATCGGGCTGCTGGAGCCGGTCGGCCGCAACGCGGCGGGCCAGCGGCGGTTCAGCGAAGAGGACGTGAGCTGGCTCGGCATGATCCGCTGTCTGCGGGACACCGGCATGCCGATCGCGGAGATGCTGCGCTTCGCCCAGCTCGTACGGCAGGGCGAGCACACGATCGAGGACCGGATCGCGTTGCTGGAGGAGCACGACCGCAAGGTCGAGGCCCAGATCGCCGACCTGCGCCAGAAGCAGGGCGCGATCCAGCGGAAGATCCAGTACTACAAGGACGTGCGGACCATGCGCGACATGCTCCCCGAGCAGGCCTCCTGAGGTCGTGTCCCGCCGGTCCGCCCGTGCGCGGGCCGGCGGGACGGACCGGGTCAGGTCGTGCGGTAGGCCTCGGCCTGGAGGTTGTAGAGCTCGGCGTAGAGGCCGTCGAGGGCGATCAGCTCCTCGTGGGTGCCGTGCTCGCGGACCTTGCCGTGGTCGAGCACGTAGATGCGGTCGGCGTAGCGGACGCTTGCGAGACGGTGGGTGATGAGCAGCACGGTCCGGCCGTCGGCGTGCTGCCGGATCCGCTCGAACAACGCGTGCTCCGCCCGGGCGTCGAGGGCCGCGGTGGGCTCGTCGCAGATCAGCAGGGGCGCGTCCCGGTAGAACCCGCGCGCCACGGCGATCCGCTGCCACTGCCCGCCCGACAGTTCGTGACCGTTCTTGAACCTGCGGTCGAGCAGGGTGCGATAGCCGTGGGGGAGTTCGGCGACGACCTGGTCGGCGCCGGCGACCTCGGCCGCGCGGGCCACCTCGGCCTCGCCCTTCTCCATGCCCATCGTGATGTTGTGGCGGGCCGTCAGCGGCCACCGGGTGTGGTCCTGGGCGATGACCGCGATCCTGCGGCGCAGGCTGTCGGGGTCGACCTCGGACAGGTCGGCGTCGTCCCACCGGACACGGCCGCCGTCCGGTTCGTACAGGCCGGCGAGGATCTTGGCGAGGGTGGTCTTGCCCGAGCCGTTCTCCCCGACGAGGGCCACGACCTCCCCGCGCTCGATGCGGACCGACACGCCGCGCAGGGCGGGCGCCGGTGCGGCGGGATAGGAGAAGGTGACGTCCTCGACCGTGATGCGGCCGAATCCGTCGGGGGCCGTCCGGTCGCGGGCCGCCGGGATGCGGGCCTCGGCGTGCGCGATGAAGTCGAGGAAATCGGTGAAGTAGAGACCCTCCTCGTAGAGCCGGTTCGTCGCGTACATGAAGTTCGACAGCGACGTCTGGCCGGACCGGATCGCCAGCACCGCGGTGCCGGCGACCGCGAGCGGGACCGCACCCGCCGCGAGCAGCAGGCCGAGCGCGACGTAGACCGCGCCCTGCCCCAGGCCGCCGAGCGCCTCGCCGAGGACGCGGGCGACGGTCTGCCGCCGCGCCAGGTCGAGCATGACGCGCTGCTCGCTACGGGCGACCGTGTCGAACATCCGGAGCAGGAAGCCGCGCATGGTGAACGTGCGGACCTCGGCGGCGGTGTCCTTGTCCGCCAGCAGTTCCTCGATGATCCACTTGCGCCGTCTGGCCGGGACGAGCACGAGGGCGGTCGTGTAGCGCATCCTGGCGGCCCGGACGGCCGCCCAGGCGTCGGGGACGACCGCGAGCAGGAGCAGGGGCAGCAGCACGGGGTGCAGCACGCCCAGCACGCCCGCCGCGGCCGCGATGCCGACCAGGCCCGACAGCGTGTCGATGGCCGTGCTCACGACCATCTCGGCCATCTGCATGCCGCGCATGCGGGCACGCTGCAGCGCGTCGTGGAACTCGGGGTCGTCGAAGCAGACGAGGTCGACCCGGCTGGTCAGCGTGTAGAGGCGCTCCTCCGTGATCCGGCTGACCTGGGGTTCGAGCCGGGACTGGGCCCACCCGGCCCCCGCCTGCAGGGCCGTGCGCGCGCTGGCGGCCAGGCCCACGAGCAGCAGGCTGGGCAGCGCGGCCCGCACCCGCTCCGGGGTGGGGCCGGCCTGGAACAGCGCGGTCAGCACGCCCGTGGTGGCGAGGAGGCCGAAGGCGGTGAAGACGCCGCCGAGCGCGCTGAGCGTGATCGTGGCCACGGTGTCGCGAGGGCTCGCCTTCCAGGCGATGCCCAGTGCCTGCCGGACCAGCCGGGGCAGCCGCCGCGCCACCGTGAGGAAGCCCAGCCCCGCCATCGTTCCGTAGTGCCGCGCCCACTGCGGGGATTCGACGTCCGCCATGTCCGGCAGGTCGTCCTCCGACAGGTGATCAGGTCCCCCCTGTTGTGTCACCGTCATGCCTGCAGTGTGAGCGTGCGCGCCGACAATTTCCCGGCATGAGTGACAGCCCTTCTTTTGACGCATGCCCCTAACACGGCGCCAGGACCCGTATGCAGAGACGTTATCGGCACAAACTTGACGACCTACCGGTGAAAGTGGGTTGATTGGGCCTGCTGACAACGTTGTCAGCCATATCTGTCTTCGGGGGCCCGAAATCCTCCCGATCAGGCTGAAGGGAAGGTTGCGATGAGACGACGGTGGATGGCGGCCGTCGCGGTCTCTGTTGCGGGTCTGCTCACTCTTTCCGCCTGTGGTGGCGGTGACAAGCAGGAGAGCGGAGGCGGTCAGGCCGCGCACAAGAGGGTCGAGGTCTTCTCGTGGTGGACGGGTCCCGGTGAGGCCGACGGCCTCAAGGCGATGCGGGACATCTTCGCCAAGCAGAACCCGAACTTCGAGTTCTTCGACGCCGCGGTGGCCGGCGGCTCGGGCGACCAGGCCCGCGCGCTGCTGTCCAGCAAGCTGCAGGCCAACCAGCCCCCGGACACCTTCCAGGGTCACGCCGGCGCCGAGCTCCAGGGCTACATCAAGAGCGGCAAGCTGGAGTCGGTGAACTTCCTGTACGACGAGCTGAAGCTGAAGGAGGTCTTCCCGCAGCAGCTCATCGACCAGATTTCGGTGCAGGGCCAGGTGTATTCCGTACCGGTGAACATCCACCGGTCGAACGTCCTGTGGTTCAACCCCTCGGTCCTCAAGGACGCCGGCGTCGACGGCGCGCCGAAGACCGTCGAGGAGTTCGTCACCGACCTCGAGAAGGTCAAGAAGACCGGGAAGATCCCGCTGTCGATCGGCTCGCAGTGGACCCTGGTGCACCTGCTCGAGTCCGTGCTGCTCGGCTCGCTCGGCACCGACGCCTACAACGCCCTGTGGACGGCGGGCGCCGACTGGTCCAACGCGAACGTGACCAAGGCGCTGGAGAACTTCAAGACCATCCTGTCGTACGCGGGCACGCCGCAGGACGACTGGCAGCCGGCGGCCAAGCAGGTCGCCGACGGCGAGGCGGCCTTCAACATCATGGGCGACTGGGCCTACGGCTACTTCCACAACCCGCCGGAGGGCGGCCTCGGCAAGGAGTCGCACAAGGACTTCGACTGGGCCGCGTCGCCGGGCACGGACGGCACGTTCATGTGGCTGTCGGACAGCTTCACGCTGCCGAAGGGCACGCCCAACCGCGACGGCGCGATCGCGTGGCTGAAGGTGGCCGCCAGCAAGGAGGGCCAGGACGCGTTCAACCCGCTGAAGGGCTCGATCCCGGCCCGCAAGGACGCCGACCAGTCCCTCTACAAGGACTACCTGTCCTGGAGCCTGGAGCAGTGGTCCGGCAGCAAGCTGGCCGGCTCGATCCAGCACGGCGTGGTCGCCAACGACGCGTGGCGCACCGCGATCACCGACGCGGTCGGCCTGTTCCAGCAGGACAAGGACGTCGCCAAGTTCCAGCAGGCGCTGGTCACGGCGGCCAAGAACAGCGGTCAGTGACCTGATCTCCTCGTACGGCCCACGCTGCGGACACACGGCGTGGGCCGTACTTGATCCCTGAGAGGTACATGTGACGCGGGTGCGCAGATGGCTGCCCGGGCTGCTCCTGGTGTCGCCGTCGATCATCCTCATCGCGGTCTTCGTGTACGGCCTGCTGGGCTGGAACCTCAAGCTCGCCATGACCGACAAGCACGACGAGATCGCGGAGATCCCCGGCAACTTCGTCGGGCTGGAGAACTTCACCGGCATCTGGAGCGAGGATCGCTGGGGCCTGTCGGTCCGGCACTCGATCATCTTCACCGTGGTCTTCGTCGGCGGCGCGCTCGTCCTCGGCTGGCTCCTGGCCTTCCTGATGGAGAAGGGCATCCGGGCGGAGAGCGGCTTCCGCGCCGTCTACCTGTTTCCGATGGCCGTCTCCTTCATCGCCACCGGGGTGGTCTGGCGGTGGCTGATGAACAGCGCGACGGGTGAGCGGGCGGTCGGGCTCAACCGGCTCTTCCACTACCTCGGGGTCGACTTCCTCCAGTGGCAGTGGTTCCGCGATCCCGACTGGGGCATGGCCGCCATGGCCGTCCCGGCGATCTGGCAGATGTCCGGATACATCATGGCGCTTTTCCTCGCCGGTTTCCGGGGTGTGCCCGAGGAACTGCGGGAGGCCGCCCGGGTGGACGGCTGCAGCGAGTGGGGCGTCTACCGGCACGTGGTGCTGCCGATGCTGCGCCCGGTGACGCTGTCCGCGCTGATCATCCTCGGCCACATCTCGCTGAAGGTCTTCGACCTCGTCGTCGCGGTGTCGGGCAGGCAGCTCATCACCGACGTCCCCGCGACGTTCATGTGGACGGCGGTCTACGAATCGCACGACCCGGCGAAGGGCGCGACCATCGCGTCCTACATCGTGCTGTCCGTCGTCGTCTTCGTCGTGCCCTACCTGATCTGGGACGCCCGTAAGGGGAAGCGTTCATGACCGCGCACGTCGCCGAGAAGGCCCCGCGCACGGCGCCCGCCCGGGTCCGCGAGCGGGGCAGGGCCGCCGCGTGGGTGCGGCTCCTCCTCCTGCTGCTGTTCGTCCTGGTCTTCCTGATCCCGGTCTACGTGCTGCTGGTCACGAGCTTCAAGCCGCTCAGCGAGGCCGACCCGGCGCAGGCGTGGAACCTGCCGAAGGTGTGGACGACCGAGGCGTGGAGCGTCGCCTGGGAGAAGCTCGAACCCGGCATCGTCAACAGCTTCCTGCTCGCGATCCCCGGCTCGCTGATCTCCGCGGCGCTCGGGTCGCTGAACGGCTACGTGCTGTCCAAGTGGCGCTTCCCCGGCGCGGACGTGCTGTTCACGCTGTTCCTGTTCGGCATGTTCATCCCGTATCAGGGCGTGATGATCCCGCTGGTGCAGCTCATGGTGGACGTGGGCGACGCGCTCGGCGTGCAGTTGTACGGCGGCATCCCCGGCCTGGTCCTCGCCCACGTGGTGTACGGCATCCCGATCTGCACGCTGATCTTCCGCAACTACTACGTCACGATCCCCGACGAGCTGATCGAGGCGTCCCGCGTGGACGGCGCCGGGATGCTGCGGACGCTGTGGTCGATCGTGCTGCCGGTCTCCGGCCCGGCGTTCGCCGTTGTGATCATCTGGCAGTTCACCTCGATGTGGAACGACTTCCTGTTCGCGGTCTTCCTCACCGGGCCGAGCTCGTGGCCGACCACGGTCATGCTCAACAACATCGCGGGCGCCGTGACGACGCCGTACAGCCAGCAGATGGCGGCGGCGATCCTGGCGTCCATCCCCACGATGGTGATCTACGTGCTGCTCGGCAGGTTCTTCATGCGCGGCCTCATGGCGGGCGCGCTCAAGGGCTGACCTCCGGGCCGAGGACGTCGGCCCGCCGCCGCCCCCGCGGCGGCCGGGCCGCAGGCGTCAGCCCGCCGTACGGTCCCGGAGAGACAGGGGAGGGCGTTCGCCCGACCCCCGCGGGATGAGCCGCGTGGCCAGTTCGATCCTGCTGGCCGGTCCGTCGACCCCGGACAGGCGCATGAACAACAGGTCGGCGGCCGTGCGGCCCAGCCGGGTGGGATCCTGCGCCACCACGGTGACACCCAGCAGGTCGGCCAGCTCGAAATCGTCGAACCCGACCAGCGCGAGGCCTCCGGCGGCGCCCGCGTCGGCGGTGTCCGTGAGCGACGCCAGCGTCCGCAGGGTCTCCACGGTGGCGCGGCCGTTCCCGGTCAGCAGGGCGGTCGGAGGATCGAAGGCCGTGAGCAGCCGGGTCAGGTCGGCCCGCATCCGCGCCGGGTCCGGCGGCCCCATGGCCACCAGGCCCTCGTCGTACGGCAGGCCGGCCGCGGTCAGCGCCTGCCGGTAACCGCGCAGCCGCTCGGCGGCGGTGAAGATCCCGGGGGAGTCGCCGAGGAAGGCGATGCGGCGGTGGCCGTGCGCGATCAGGTGGGCCGTGCCCGCGCGCGCCCCGCCCGTGTTGTCGCAGAGGACGGTGTCCGCCTCGCACCCCGCGCCCGGCGGCCGGTCGGCGAAGACCGCTTTGATCCCGGCGTCGAACTCGGGCGCGAGATAGGCGTGGTCCCTCCCCGCGGGCACGATGATCAGCCCGTCCACGCGGCGGGCGCAGAAGGCGAGCACGAGGTCGCGCTCGCGTGCCGAGTCCTCCCGGGACGAGCCGCTGAACAGCAGGTAGCCGTGGTGCAGCGCGGCGTCCTCCACCGCGCGGCTGAGGCTGGAGTAGAAGGCGTCGGCGACGTCCTCGATGACCAGGCCGATGCTCGCCGTACGGCCCCGCCGCAGGATGCGCGCGCTGTCGTTGCGGCGGTAGCCGAGCCGCTCGATGGCCGCCTGCACGCGACCGGCGGTCGCGGCGTTGACACCGGGCTCGTTGTTGACGACGCGGGATACGGTCTTGAGCGCCACACCGGCCGCGGCGGCCACGTCGTTCATGGTCGGACGGCCGCGTATCGTCTCTCGCACGCAGGGATCATCTCCCATTTCTCGCGCCCTAGACAACGTTGTCAGTTTCATGATGGGAGATGGTCGGTTTTGTGGGGACGTGGGGTGCGTCAGGGGAGGTCCGCGCGGCTCGCACCCCCGGTGGCGCGCAGGTCGGCCTCGATCCCTGCGGCGGTGGCGAGCAGCGGGGGCAGCAGGTCGCGGCGCGCGGACTCCGGCGTGGTCCGGCTGGCGTGCGAGGAGACGTTGACCGCCGCCACCACCCGGCCGTCGCGGCCTCTGATCGGCGCGGCGATCGACCGCAGCCCCTCCTCCAGCTCCTGGTCCACCAGGGCCCAGCCCTGGGCGCGTACCTCGTCGAGCGCGGTGCGCAGGGCTGTCGGCGACGTGGCGGTGTGGGAGGTCAGCCGCCGCAGGTCGGCGCGGGCGAGGTAGGCGCCGAGGTCCTCCGGGGACAGCCCCGCGAGCAGCACGCGGCCCATTGAGGTGCAGTACGCCGGGAAGCGGGTGCCGATCGCGATCGTCACGCGCATGATCCGGGCCGTCGGCACGCGGGCCACGTAGACGATGTCGGTGTCGTCCAGCACCGAGACCGACGCCGACTCGTGCACCTCGGCGGCGAGCCGTTCCAGGTGCGGCAGCGCGACCTCGGGCAGGGACAGGCTCGACAGGTAGGCGTAGCCCAGTTCCAGGACCCGGGGCGACAGCGCGAAGAGCCGCCCGTCGGTCCGCACGTAGCCCAGGCCGGCGAGCGTCAGCAGGAACCTGCGCGCGGCGGCGCGGGTGAGACCGGTCTTGCGGGCCACCTCGCTGAGCGTCAGCTCCGGGCTCGTCGCGTCGAACGCCCGGATCACCGCCAGGCCCCGGGCCAGCGACTGGACGTGCTCCTCCGCCATGGCCGCCCACCACCTCCCGACCGAACCCTAGCGCCGGACGGACCTCAGGACACCGCGACGGTAGGGTTTGGCGGGTGACGAGGAGGATCGTGGTTCACCGGGGGAATGCGCTGCTCATCGCCGGATTCGTCCTGGCGGCGCTCAACCTGAGGCCCGCTCTCGCGGGCGTGTCACCGCTCCTCCCGGCCATCATGCGGGACCTCGGCCTCAGCCCCGCCGCAGGCGGCGCCATCACCACGGTGATGGTGGCGTGCCTCGGCCTGCTCGCCCCGGTCGCGCCCGCGCTGGCCACCCGCATCGGGCTGGACCGCACGCTGCTGGCCGGCCTGCTCGTCCTGGCCGCCGGCGTCGCCCTCCGCAGCGCGGACGGCGTGCCCGCGTTGTACTCCGGCGCGGCCCTGGCCGGTACGGCCATCGCCGTGATGAACGTCGTCATGCCGGGCCTCGTCAAGCAGCACTTCCCGGGCCGGGTCGGGCTCTTCACCGGCCTGTACGTCTCGGTCATGGTGAGCGGGGCGGCGGCGGCCTCGGCGGCGATGGTCCCGCTGGCGGGGCAGACCGGCTGGCGGGCGGCGGCGGGGTCGGCGGCCCTGCTCGCGCTGCTGGCGGCGGCCCTGTGGTGGATCGCGCTCACCAGGGCGGCGCCGTTCCCCGCGCCCCGGGCCCGGAGGAAGGCGGCCCGGCCGGAGGTCCCCCCGGCCGGGGCGGCGCGATCGGTGGCGGGCCCGGAGCAGCCGTCGTCCCCGGAGGCGCGCGGGGCCCGCCGTTCCCGGCCCGGCGACCCCGGTCACCGGCCGTACGCGGCCCTGCTCCGCGCGCCGGCGACGTGGCCGGTCATGGCGTTCATGGGGCTGCAGTCGCTGACCTTCTACGTCCTGCTGGCCTGGCTGCCCACCGTGTTCCAGGCCGCCGGCCTGCCCGCCGACGAGGCGGGATATCTGCTGGGCCTGACGAACCTCATGCAGATCGCCGCGGCGCTGGTCGTCCCCCTGCATGCGGGCCGGGCCCGATCCCAGGCGCCGCACGTGGTCGTGGCCGTGCTGCTGACCGTCGGCGGATATCTTGGGGTGCTGCTCGCGCCCACCACCACGCCGTGGCTGTGGATGATCGTTCTCGGGCTCGGCCAGGGAGCCTCGATCGCGCTCGCCCTGCTGATCATCACGCTGCGAGCGCCCGATCCGGCCTCGGTGACCGCGCTGTCGGCGGTCGCCCAGTCGAGCGGTTACCTGCTGGCCGCGATCGGCCCGCTCGCGTTCGGTCTGCTCCACGAGCTGTCCGGCGGCTGGACGGTGCCCCTGCTCGCCGGCCTGGGGGCGTGCGGCCTCCAACTGGTGTCGGGGATGCTCGCCGCCCGCCCGGCGCGGGCGTAGTCAGCGCGGCAGCCGTTCGAGGTCGATCTCGACGGGGAACGGGGCGCCGACCGCCAGCCGGGTGTGGTGGACGCCGGTCACCTGGTATCCGGCTCCGGCGGCGTCGAGCTCGTAGGAGTAGACGAACGGCCGCCAGCCGGTGCTCTCGACCCGCCAGAAGTGCGGGATGCCGGCCGCCGCGTAGTGCCGTGGCAGCGCGTCACGGTCGGGGACGGCCGAGTCCGGGCCGGCGATGTCGATGACCAGCCGCACCTCCTCGGCGAGGTAGCAGGTCCTCCGGTCGTCGGAGGCGGCGAGGTCGTCGACGAGGGACACGTCGGGGCGGGCGCGCCGCTCCGGCTCCAGCAGCACGTCCATCCGGTTGACCGCCACCAGGTCGCCCGGCGCCTGCGCGTTCAACGCCGTGCGCAGGCCGTAGGCCACGCGTTCGCGGAACCGTGTCTGGGAGCCGGTGGAGATGAGGCCGGCGTCGAGGCTGCCGGTGTCGTCCCCGCCGTCCCGCTGCTCGCCGGCGGCGGGACGGGGCAGGGAGAGCCGATCGGGGACGCCCCCGCCCCCGTCTCCCGGACGAGGCTGCAGCCAGTCATCGAGCACGCTGGTCATGGCAGCAGCCTAGCGTCACGGTGGGTGATGGCCGAACTACTCGCACCGCCCTAAGCGGGGTCGAGCGGGCGCAATTCATCCGCGTATCCGACCGAAAGGCGGCGCATGGTCCCGTCCTCGGTGATGGAGTACTGCCCCATCCGCCACAGGGGCGGGGAGTACGCGTGGATCGAGACCGAGCCGGGCGCCTCGCCGGTCAGCCGGTGGATGTGGTCGGGCCCGAAGGAGAAGGCGTCGCCCGCCACGACCTGCGTCTCCAGGTGGGAGCCGCCGATGCGCGGGTTGCACTCCTTCAGCTCGCCGGCGACGACGCGGACCGCGCCGGAGGAGACGTCGTGGTCGTGCCAGCCGGTGTCGTCCCCGGGGCGCCAGCACAGCAGCCACACGTCCACGTACGAGTCCCGGTGCAGGGAGACGTAGTGGCGTCCCCCGTCCTCCGCGCCCTCGAAACTGAGGTGGTGACGCCACAGCTCGGGCCGTGCGGCCAGGTCCTCCACCAGGGCGAGCAGTTCGCGGCGGTCGAGCGCGCGTGCGGGCAGGTCGGTGAAGGAGGCACACAGCGCGCCTTCCTGGATCGTGGGCGTGCTCATTGCGGCGACTCCTTCCGGGACAGCAGGCGGCCGGGATTGGCCACGCGGACGGCGTGATCGATGGCTCGTTGTGCGGGGTCGCCGGGGTCCGGCCAGGCCGACTCGGCGTACGGCTGGTCGCTTCCGGCGACGAGGACGTCGACGCCGAGTTCGCGGATCACCGCGTCGGCGGCGCGCGGGCCGTAGGACGACGTCTCGAGGAACAGGCCGGGGTCCACCAGGCCGCGCCCGGCGGCGCCCCGGCTCAACTGGCGCTCCCTGTGCAGCGGGGCCAGTCCGGCCAGCAGGGCGAAGCAGACCTTCAAGCGGGGATGCCGGGGCCGGCCGAACGCCTCGAACGCGTACCAGGCGGCGTGCATCTGCTGCACGTACGGCACGACGGCGGCCCACCACGCCGGACCCGGGGCGGCGGCGGGGCCCGGGTGGACGAACAGCGGCAGGCCGCGCTCCTCCAGCACGTCGAGCAGCGGGGCGGCCAGGGCCAGCCCCCGGGCGTCGCCGAGCGCGGTCGCCGGAAGCTGCAGCCCGGCCAGCCCCTGGCCGGGGGCGTGGTCGAGGACGTGCGCGAGCCGTACGGGGTCGGGGTCGGTCACCGGGGCGGCGGCCCAGGCCCCGAACGGCGCGGGCAGCGCGCGGGCGTCGGCGTGGTAGGCGTCGATGAGCGGCCACGCCTCCTCCGGCGGCAGGTGCTCGATGCCGAGCGGGCTCGACAGGGAGACGAGGGCGAGGTCGAGGTGGGCGTTGCGCTTGCGCCGGATCTCCACGTCGTGGTCGGCCGGATCCGCCTCGTACGGCGGCTCGCCGTCGAGGACGAGCGTCCATCCGTCCAGGAAGGGCGGGCGGGTGCGGCGGCGCAGCGCGTCGACGAGGGACGGCGTCCACAGGTGCTGGTGCACGTCCACACTCATCGGCCCGGCCTCTCCGAGAAGTCCTAATTCCCTACTAACAATACATAATTATCGCCCGGATGTGACCCCGGGGCGGATCGCGACCCGCCCCGGAGCCGGTCAGTCGTCGCCGAGGATCATGTTGAGGAGCCAGCTGATCACGCCGACGACGATGGCGCCCCAGAAGGCGGCCATGAACCCGTCGACGTGGAAGGGGAGGTCGAGCTGCTCGGCGAGCCAGCTCGTGAACAGCAGCAGGGCGGCGTTCACCACCAGGGCGAACAACCCGAGCGTGATCACGTAGAACGCGCAGCCGATCGTCTTGATGACCGGCTTGATGACGGCGTTCACGAGGCCGAAGATCAGCGCGACCGCGAGGAGGGTGCCGATCTGCTTGGCCGTGGAGCCGGCGCTGACGGTGATGCCGTCCACCAGCTTGGTGGACGCCCACAGGGCCGCGGCCACCACGATGATCTTGAGTATGACCTTCACCTCAAGAATCCTTCCACGGCACGGCAAAGAACGCGCGGCTCCCGTGTGGCCGATGCGGGCGGGCCCGCGCCGGTGGCCGCGGGTGGGTGGCAAAAAGCCCGTCCGCTTCCGGCGGTCTTTCTCCCGTGGCGGGGGTATAAGGGGCAAACCTGGGGGAAACCCACGAGTTGGGGGTGAGATCGAATGGACGTGGAAGAGCTCGAGTCGCTCCCCGCGAAGGAGCTGCACGACCGCGCCGTGCGCTACGCCGTACGGCACGGCGACCTGGGGTTCCTGTGGGAACTGCTGAAGGTCATCCCGGCGGCCGAGGCCGCCAGCGGCAACACGGGCGAGACCGCGAACGACCTCAGCAGGGTCTCGGCGCTGCTCAGCGACGCGATCGGGGCGGGCGAGGGCGAGCTCGGCGACGCGCTCCGGCCGGTCTACGTCGAATACCTGTCCAAACATCCCGACGCCTGAGCGCGTCCCGTCCCCGGGAACGCTCAGCAACCTCTCATCTCCGCACGTCACAATGGCGGCGTGGTCAAGACACAGGTGCTCGTCGTCGACGACGAACCCGAGGTCCGCGACGCGATCGCGCGGGCGCTGCGCGTGGAGGGATACGGCGTGGCGACCGCCGGGGACGGCATGGACGCCCTCGACGCCATCGACGGCGTCGCGCCCGACCTCGTGGTGCTCGACGTGCTCATGCCGGGCATGGACGGGATGGAGGTCTGCCGGGCGCTGCGCGGCGACGGCAACCGGCTGCCGGTGCTCATGCTGACGGCCCTCGACGGCATCGGCGACAAGGTGGCCGGGCTGGACGCGGGCGCCGACGACTACCTGGTGAAGCCGTTCGCGCTGGAGGAGCTGTTCGCCCGGGTGCGCGCCCTGCTCCGCCGCGCCGCGCCGCCCCCGGAGGCGGGCTTCGCCGACCTGGTCCTGCTGCCCGACAGCAGGCAGGCGCGGCGCGGCCGCCGGCTCATCGACCTGACGAGGACCGAATACGCCCTGCTCGACCTGCTGATCCGCAACGGCGGCCAGGTGCTGACCCGGCAGGTCATCCTCGAACGCATCTGGGGCTACGGCTTCCGGCCCGGGTCCAACCCGCTGGAGGTCTACATCGGTTACCTGCGCAAGAAGACCGAGGCGGCGGGCGAGCCGCGGCTCATCCACACCGTCCACGGCCTCGGGTACGCGCTCAGGGAGCCCGCCGCCTCTACCGCCGGGGAGGAGCCGTGAAGCTCCGCTGGCGGCTCGCGATGGCCTCCGCCCTGGCCGGCGCGGTGAGCGTGATCGTCGTGATCGTGGCCGCCTACGCCATCACCTGCCGCCGGGTGGAGTGGGCGATGGACCACTACGGGACGTACGAGAGGTACGGCGACCGGCCTCCGAACGGCGTGCTGGCCGCCCTCGCCGACGTGGACGACCTGGGCTGGCCCTTCGTCGTCGTGGCGCTCGGCGGCCTGGTGCTCTCCGGGGGGCTCGGCTGGCTGGCCGCGCGGGCGGCGCTGCGGCCCGTCAACGCGCTCAAGGACGCCGCAGGACGGGTGGCCACCACCCGTGACCTGACCACCCGTATCGAGGTGGCGGGGGACGACGAGCTGAGCAGCCTGGCGCGCAGCTTCAACGCGATGCTCGACGCCCTGGAACGCTCCGCCAAGTCGCAGAAGCGCCTCGTCGCCGACGCCTCCCACGAGTTGCGCACCCCGCTCACCGCCCTGCGGACCAACGTCGAGCTGCTGATGAGGGGAGACCTGCCGCAGGAGGTCCACGACGAGGTGAGCCGGGCCGTGGTGAGCGGCCTGGAGGAGCTGACGGCGCTCGTCTCCGACGTGGTCGAGCTGGCCCGCGACGAGGAGCCCGCCGTGCTCGTGGAGAGCGTGCGCCTCGACGAGCTCGTGGAGCGGGAGGTCGCCCGGGCGGCCCGGCACTGGCCCTCGACCGCGTACTCCGTCTCGATGGAGCCGTGGGTCGTGCGGGGCGTGCCCGACCGGCTCGCCCGCGCCGTCGCCAACCTGCTCGACAACGCGGCCAAGTACAGCCCGGCCGGCGGCCTGGTCGAGGTGTCGCTGCGGGGTGGCGTCCTGACGGTGCGCGACCACGGCCCCGGCATCTCTGCCGACGACCTGCCGCACGTCTTCGACCGCTTCTACCGCGCGCCCTCGGCTCGGGCGCTGCCCGGATCGGGGCTCGGCCTGGCCATCGTGGGCCAGGTGGTGGACAGCCACGGCGGCAGCGTGTCGGCCAGCGCCGCCCCAGGCGGCGGCACGCTCGTCCGCCTGGCCCTCCCAGTAGGGTGAGGTCATGGGCTCTGTACGCGTCGAGCGGACCGAGGACGGGTTCGTCGCCCGCAACGAGCGGGGCGCCGAGATCGAGATGGGCACGGGCGACGGCCTGTTCAGCCCGGTCGAGCTGCTGCTGGCCGCCGTCGGCGGATGCAACGTCATGACGGTCGAGCCGCTCACCGCCAAGCGGGGTCACCGGCTCGTACGGCTGGCCGTCGAGGTCTCCGCCGAGAAGGAGAGCCCGACCCTCCTGCGCTCGGTCACCGTGACGTACGACGTGGAGCTGCCCTCGGAGGACTCCGGCGAGGTCTTCGAGGCCGTCGCCGAGCGGGTCCACGAGCGTCACTGCACGGTGAGCCGGTCGCTCCAGAGGGGCACCGAGGTCCGGCTGGACCTCGGGAAGTAGCACGGCCGGGCGGGGGCCGCCCGGATGTAGGCCGGAAATCAACCTGCCGATGACGACTTCATGACAGGGCCCCTTGTAGTGTTGAAGCAGGTCCTCGGGAGAGGCCGACAGACTTTCTTGATAAAGGACGCGGATGGGGGAACCGCGTCCGGAAAGCGGGGGACCCGCCGGTGCCTTTGGGGAGGGCATTCCTGGCGGAACCGCTTTGATCCGGAGCCGGGCAGTTGGGGGACTGCCCGGCTCCGGCATTTCCGGGGCCCTCCACCCGATCTCCCTCCACCCCCGTCCGGATGCCGGCCGCCTCGCGCGGGGGTCTGCCCGGCCCGGTACGGCCATCGCGCCGCCGAACATCCCGGCGGGAGCCCTGACCGCCCGCACACCCACCGGTGCCCCGGCCGCCATGCACCGCGTCCGGCGGGCCCCTTCACCCTGCCGTTCGCTTCGCCCATGCCGTTCGCTTCGCCCTTGCCGTTCGCTTCGCCCTTGCCGTTCGCTTCGCCCTTGCCGTTCGCTTCGCCCTGCCGTCCGGCTCCGCCTGATTCCCGCCGGGACGTCGGTCTGTCATCCCCTTGCGGGCGTCTCCGCGGCAGGGAAAAGGGCTTTGCATTCGTAAACCCGGAGGGCTTCGTCTCGTCGTGCGTCCGCGCTTTTGCGGCGGAATGCCTTCCCGCGCCGTCTCCGGTGATTTCCTTGGTGTTCTCTTGCCGTGCGGCCCGCCGATTTTGCCTCGCGCGGATCGGGCGCCCGGTCACGCACTGTCGGCATCGCCGCAGGCAGAGGGGCCGGCGATGGTCCGGCTTGGGGTAAACAGGAGCATGGGTAGATCTTCTGGGCGGTATGCGGCTTTTACTTTGCTCCGTCCTGACTCGTCCTGTAGTGTCCTGTTTGCCGCCAACCGGTGGCTGGTTTGGACTTGGAGAGGAGATCACCGTGGGTGACCCCACATCGACCTCCGAGCCAAGGCATTTCGGATCACACGTCTGACTCACGACGGCCTTCCGGCCGATCGCCATAGCTTCCGCGCACACGCCTCCGGGTGAACGACCTCTCGTACCCGGACACGTGGCCCGTCTTCGCGGTCTGCCGTTCGCAGGTCCCTAGATGACGCATGGCCATCCTCTGTCGTCTCAACGAAAGATCCCCAGCCCTGATGAAGACTCTGTTTGACCTGCGTGGCAACCGACGACTCTCCGCCGCGGCCTCGCTCGCCGGTGTGGTGGCCGTCACCGCGTCCCTTGTGGCCGCCGCGCCCGCGCCCGTCGAGCAGCCGGTCAACGAGGCCGCCAACGTCTCCGCCGCCGCCCCGGCGCGCGAGCTCGCCTTCGCCATCCCCGCGCACGAGGAGGTCCTGCTCCAGGGCAGCACCACCGGCTCGTACTTCTGGGACGACTCGTCGGGCCGCCAGGGCGACACCGGCCTGCCCGCCATCGGCAAGCCCATGCAGAAGGGCCTGTTCGCCAGCCCGAGCTGGCCGCTCGGCACCGAGGGCTACGTCTTCTACAAGGGTAAGAAGGCCAAGTTCTTCATCGGTGACCGCGGCCCGGGCGTCCCGTCGGACAGCGGCGTCATGCTGGACATCGACGGCAAGACCTTCGCCGAGCTGACCGGCACCAGCTGGAACGAGAACACGCTGACCGTCACCGGTGACCTCGGCCACATCCCGATCCAGTACGTCGTCACCAAGTGGGGCGACGGCCCGGGCCTGCGCGGCACGCCGATGCCGTTCTCCAGCGGCGCCTGGCGGGGCTGAGCTCCGAAATCCGATCACGTGGCGATGTGCGCGACCTTCGCGGGACTGCTAAGGTAACGGACATCGCAGGCGCCGCTAGCTCAGTTGGTTAGAGCAGCTGACTCTTAATCAGCGGGTCCGGGGTTCGAGTCCCTGGCGGCGCACAGAACGAAAGCCCAGGTCGGCGCAGCCGCCCTGGGCTTTCGCTGTTCGCCGGTCGTCTCATCTCCCCAGACGCCTCGTCATGAAGACGCTGTTGGGGTCGGGCCGATAGTCGGCGAAGGGCTCGCAGTATTCGAACCCGAACTTCTCGTACAGCCGTCTCGCGGGCAGGAAGAAGTCGGCCGAGCCCGTCTCCAGGCTCAGGCGGGCGAAGCCCAGCCGCTCGGCCTCGGTGAGGATGTGCCGCAGCAGCAGGGAGGCGATCCCGCCGCGTTTGCGCGCCGTGGCGGTCCGCATCGACTTGAGTTCGGCGTGATCGGCGTCCAGCCTCTTGATCGCACCGCAGCCGACGAGGGCGTCGCCGTCCAGCACCGACCAGAACCTGATCCCGGGCGCGCGGAGAGCGTCGAGGTCGAGGGCATGCTTGCTCTCCAGGGGGGTGATCGACCGCATCTCCCGGACGTGCTCCATGAGGAACTCGGCGATCTGCGGGCCGGACAGGTCGTCTTCGACGATTCTCATCTGTTCCGTTCATCCATCGGGTCGACAGCACTGTCCCGCACTCTAGGCCGCCGCCGTGCGCCTCAGCGATGCCGGAGGCGTGGGGGAGGAAAGGGGCAGCAGACAAGGATCCGGTCGATACGCCATAAGATGGACGCGGAGTGCCGGGAAGTCTGGTCGGCGGTCGTCGTAACCGAGCCCGGAAACGGAGCGCCCATGGCCTCTCCCCGCCGACTGTCCCTCCTCGGTCCCGCCTCCCGGGCCGAGACCCGCCGCATCGCCGACATCCTCCGCAAGGAGACGATCGGCGGCGCGCTGCTCCTGATCGCCGCCGTCGCGGCCCTCGTCTGGGCCAACTCGCCCTGGTCGGAGGCGTACGCGGGGCTGCGCTCGGCCACGGTCGGTCCGGCCGGGTGGCACCTGGACCTCAGCCTCGCCAAGTGGGCCTCCGACGGGCTGCTGGCGATCTTCTTCTTCGTCGCGGGTCTGGAGCTCAAGCGCGAGTTCGTGGCGGGAGACCTGCGCGATCCCCTGCGGGCCGTCGTCCCGGTCGCGGCGGCCGTCGGCGGTGTGATCGTCCCGGCCCTGCTCTATCTTCTGGTCAACGCGCTCCTCGACGACGGCGCGGTGCGGGGATGGGCGACCCCGACGGCCACCGACATCGCGTTCGCGCTGGCGGTGCTCGCCGTGGTGGGGCGGCGCCTGCCCGCCGCGCTGCGCACGTTCCTGCTCACCCTGGCGGTCGTGGACGACCTGCTGGCGATCGTGATCATCGCGGTGTTCTACACGTCGCACCTGTCGGTGGTGCCGCTGCTGGCGGCGCTGGCGCCGCTCGGCGTCTTCACCGTGCTGGTGCAGCGGCGGGTGCGCTCGTGGTGGCTGCTGCTCCCGCTGGCCGGCCTGACCTGGGGGCTGGTCCACGCCTCGGGTGTGCACGCCACGGTGGCCGGGGTGCTGCTCGGCTTCGCCGTACCCGTCCTGCGCAGTGAGAAGGCGGGCGGCCCGGAGGCGGGACCGGGGCTCGCCGAGCACTTCGAGCACCGGTTCCGCCCCATCTCGGCCGGCGTGGCCGTGCCGCTGTTCGCGTTCCTGTCCGCGGGTGTGCCGCTCGGCGGGCTGGGCGGGGTGACGAAGCTGCTCACCGACCCGGTGCCGCTGGGTGTCATCGCCGGGCTCGTCGTGGGCAAGCCGCTGGGGATCATGGCCGCCACCTGGCTGACCGCCCGCTTCACCCGTGCCGACATCGACGAGGGGCTGGCGTGGGTGGACGTCGGCGGGCTGGCGATCCTGTCCGGCATCGGGTTCACGGTGTCCCTGCTCATCGGCGAGCTGGCGTTCGGCCCGGGCACGGCTCGCGACGCCCAGGTCAAGCTGGCGGTGCTGGCCGGCTCACTGGTCGCGGCGCTGCTGGCGACGGTGGTGCTGCGGCTGCGCGACCGGGCGTACCGGCGGCTCGCCGAGGCCGAAACCGCCGGATCCGCGCGTGCCGGGGCCGAGCGTGCCGGATCCGAGGGCGCCGGGGCCATGGCCATCGGCGAGCGGCATCCGTACGGCGAGTGACATCGCGCCCGGTGGTTCTCACCACATGACGGGCAGCGTGTCGAACCCTCCGGCCAGCCTGTCGGTGTGCGCTCTGAGCTCCTCGTACGGCACGGCGAGCGCGAGGGTGGGGAAGCGCGCGAAGAGGGAGCCGAAGACCGCGCGCAACTCGACCCGCGCCAGGGACGCCCCGAGACAATGGTGCGGCCCGTGGCCGAACCCGACGTGCGGCTGGGGATCGCGCCGCCGGATGTCGAAGCTGTCGGGGGCGGGGTAGACGCGCTCGTCCCTGTTGGCCGCCGGGGTGGACAGCATGACCAGCTCGCCCGCCCGGATCCGCACACCGGCGAGCTCGACGTCCTCGTGCGCGTAGCGCACCAGCCCGTGCTCGCTGGGCGAGGCGACCCGCATGATCTCCTCGACCGCGCCGTCCAGGAGGGAGGGGTCGCTCCGCAACGCGTCGCGCTGCTCCGGGTTGCGCAGGAACAGCAGCACGCCGTAGTCGATCTGGTTGACCGTGGTCTCGTGGCCGGCGAACAGCAGGCCGCCCGCGATCCTGGCGACGTCGTCCTCCGGCAGGGCGGCGTTCGCGAGGTCGGAGTAGACGTCCTCGGCCGGGTGGTCCCGCTTGGTCTTGACGATCTCGTAGGTGTAGGTGTTCAGCTCCACCTGGGCGGCGGCGGACCGCTCGGGGTGACGCAGGTCGGTCATCGCCTCGGCCATGGCCCGGAACCTGTCCCTGTCCTCGTACGGCACGCCGAGAAGCTCGCAGATCACCTGGATCGGCAGCGGGAGCGACAGGCCGGTGTGCAGGTCGGCGGGCGGGCCCTGCTCGGCGAGCCGGTCGAGCAGGCGTCCGGTCAGCGCCACGACCCGGTCCGACAGGCTTCGCATGCGCCGGGCCGAGAACGCGGGGGAGAGCAGCCGCCGCATCTGGGTGTGGACGGACCGTTCCGTGGCGTAGTCGCCGCTCGGGCCGCCGAGCAGGGCGTTGTTCGACAGGCGGGCCGCGCTCGGCGGGTCCGGGTGGGACCGGCCGAACCTGTCGTCGCCGAACACCTGCCGTATCTCCTGGTAGCCCGTGACGAGCCACGCCTCGTCGCCCATCGCGGTCGTGACCTTGGTGATCGGCGCCCTGCTCCGCAGTTCGCCGAAGCCGGGAGATATCTCCAGGACGTCCGGCCGGTCGAACGGCAGCCGTGGGAGTCCGGGCATGGGTGGCCTTCCTTTCGCTCGATGTAGGCCCTCTCGAATCTCTCCCCTGACTCGCTGTCCGGCAAGGTAGTAAAACCATGTCCGGTGTGATCGGAGACGCGACGTTTGCCGCACGCCGCAACGCCGTGCCGGGCCAGGGGCCGATGGGAACACCAGCGTCGTTCCGCGGCGCGGCATGACACGGGTGGTACGTGAGGAACAGGACTCAAGTGGTGGTGAAGTCACCGCAGCGGGCGGGAGATCTTCGTCGGGGCCGGGGTGGCGGCGCCGCCGAAGGGGGGAGGTCGCTTCTCACTACCAATCGTGTCCGGATGAGCACATCGTTGTCTCCCGGCACAGAGCCTGGAGGTGGTGACGAGTGCGGTTCTCAGCCGAGGACGCTGCCTGGAGACAACTGAGCAGCGAGTACGCCGGTCGCTGGTCGATCTGGAGGAGCGACGCCGGCCGCTGGTACGCGACCCGGCTGACCAGGTCGCTGTCCCGGATCGAGATGGACCGGGGCCTCATCATGACCGCATGCGGCGAGAGCGCGGAGGAACTGCGCGCGCTGCTCACCGCGCAGGACGGCCTGACGGGCCAGCCGCTCTCCTCGTGATGCCCAGGACGTGGGCCCGGACCGCCGGGCTCACGCCCGAGAGCCCGTCCGCGCGTCCGCCGGGGCTCACGATCGGCCGGTACGCCGGAAACCCACCCGGGGCTCACGATCGGCCGGCACGGCCGGATCCGCGAACGCCCGTCGCCCGCCCGCTTCGCCAGGAGGAGTGCCCGCCGGGCCCCTGCGAGCGTCGCGGGACGGATGGGAAAATCCCTCTCATGACAGAACCAGCGGTTCGCGAACCCGTCCCCCCGACCGGCACGCAGCACACGATCGCCGCGCACGGATACGAGGCGACCGTCACGGAGGTGGGCGGCGGCCTGCGCGCCCTGACGTACCGCGAACGGCCGCTGGTCATGTCGTATCCCGCCACCGCGCAGCCCGTCGGCGGCGCCGGGCAGTTGCTGCTCCCGTGGCCCAACCGCGTGCGCGACGGCAGGTACGACGCCGACGGCGAGACCAGGCAGCTCGCGATCACCGAACCCCGGACCGGCAACGCCGCACACGGCTTCGCCCGGCTGATGCCCTGGAGGGTCCTCGACCGGGACGACGCCTCGATCCGGCTCGGGCTGCGGTTGTTCCCCCAGCTCGGCTATCCCCACGTGCTCGACCTGACGGCGTCGTACGCGCTTGGCGAGGCGGGCCTGGAGGTCGAGGTGTCGGCCGTGAACGTGGGTGAGGGCGTCGCGCCGTACGGCATGGGCGCGCACCCCTACCTCACGCTCGGCGAGGAGACGGTGGACGACGCCGTGCTGGAGGTGCCCGCGGCCGAGTGGACCCCCGTGGACGAGCAGAAGATCCCGGTCGGCCGCCGCCCGGTCGAGGGCACGGAGTACGACTTCCGCGAGGGACGCCCCATCGGCGGCACGGTGCTGGACACCCCCTACACGGATCTGCGGCGCGACGCCGACGGGCTGGTGCGGGCCCGGCTGCGGGCGGCCGACGGCTCCAGGGGCGTGGAGTTGTGGGGCGGGCCCGGCGTCGAATGGCTCCAGGTCTTCACCGGGGACACGCTCGCCGAGCCGTACCGGCGGGCCGGAGTGGCGGTCGAGCCGATGAGCTGCCCGCCGAACGCCTTCGCGACCGGCGAGTGCCTGGTGCGCCTCGCGCCGGGGGAGCGGGTCGCCCATCGCTGGGGGATCACCGCCCTGTCGACGGCGTGAGAGGGCACGCCAGAAGGTGCGCGAAAGGGTTGTTGCGGGTCACGGCGGACATGCGGCGCGATTCGGGCGTGCCGCATCTGGACTCCGGGACGGGCTGGATTTCAGTTATTTTCACGGCGACTCCGCCCGGGCGGGGGCGCCCCGCCATGACGGGGAAGAGGCCAGGAGCGCCGGACGTGGCGCCGCTGACGTGCGCACACGCGAGGTGGTGGAGAAACGCGCGGCATTCTTCCCCTTCGCGGCCATCACGGATCGGGCATTGACCGGAAACAATCTTGTTTCTTTGAATTCACATGACTGCGTTGCGTGCCGTATCTTGAGCCGTGGGAGCGCTCCCATGAGCCCTAAGGAGGCGCGCGTGACTCTCCCCTTCGGTACGGCGCCGGTCAACCCGGCCCCCGTCTGGACCGCGGAATGCCTCCTGCCCGCCGTCGGCGCGAGCGTGGCGGAGGCACGCGCACTCGTACGCCGCGAACTCTGCCGATGGGGCCTTGACGAGCTCGTCGACGACTGCTCCCTGATCGTGAGCGAACTCGCCTCCAACGTCGTACGGCACGGCGGCAACGTCTTCACCCTCCGGCTGGGCAGCAACGGCACCTGGGTGTACGGCGAGGTGTTCGACCAGGGCGAGGGCGTGCCGCACCAGCGCGAGGCCGACCTCGACTCCATCGGCGGGCGCGGCCTGCTCATCGTGGACGAGCTCGCCGACGACTGGGGCGTGGCGAGTGCGGGCCGGGGCGGCAAGACCGTCTGGTTCCTCGCCGGAGCGGGCAGCCCCCCATTGCTGCCCGTCGTCCCGTACCAGTCCCGCATCGCCGTCGGCTGAGCCGCCTGCGCCGAACCCGGCCCGGCGGCTCAGGGGGTCTTCGCGCCGTCGAGATTGGCGAGCACGGTGGCCGCGATCTCCTCGGGCCCGTGTGTGGAGGGGTCGACGACGAGGTCCGCCACCTCGCGGAACCCCGGCAGCCGCGAATCGCGCATCTCGGTCAGCATGCGTACCAGGTCCGGTTTGAAGTGCGGGCGATGAGGGCTCGACTTCATCCGCTCGGCGAGCACCTCGGGCGGGCCGTCGAGGAACACCACGAAGGCGGGGGCCAGCGCGCGGCGCGTCTCCACGTCCTCGACCGTGCTGGCGGCGGCCGCGATGACCGGGGCGGGACGGTCGGCCAGCGCGTCCCGCAGCACCAGCGCCTCGCGCGCGTGCAGTTCGTCGGCGCCGACGTCGGCGGCCATCGCCGCGGCGGTCGTGCCGTACCTCGCCTGCAGGTCCGCGTCGCTGTCGCGCATGGGACGGCCGAGGGCGTCGGCGAGAAGCCGGGCGACGGTGCTCTTCCCCGCGCCCATGAGTCCCATCACCACAATGGGGATATCGGTCATGACTCGCATGTTGCCCTATGCGGGCACCGGCATGCGACGTTTGGAATCCGTAGGAGGGATAGAGCAGAAGGCGAAGGAGGAAAGCCATGACCATCGCCGGAAGCATCATCCTCATCATGCTGGGGGCCATCCTCACCTGGGCGGTCGACTTCACCATCGCGGGCCTCGACATCCAGGTGATCGGGGTGATCCTCATGGTGGGCGGTCTGGCCGGGCTGCTCTTCGGCATCTGGCGCCTGACGACGGTCCGTCGCAGGACCACCGTCACCGCCGCCGCCCCCGCCGCCCCCATGGACGCGACCGCCACCCGTCGCCACGTGTACGAGGAGCGGCGCTACGACGACCCCACCATCTGACCCCCTCCGACGGACTTCCGACGGTCTGAAGGGAGGCACCGACCATGCCAGGACGTAAGGAACTGCCCTCGACCCTGGAGCGCTCGCCCAAGGAGGCCCAGGAGACCTGGATCAAGGCCCACGACTCCGCCGTCGAGACGTACGGCGAGGGCCAGCGGGCGCACCGTACGGCGTTCGCCGCGCTCAAGCACTCCTTCGAGAAGGTGGGCGACCACTGGGAGAAGAAGGAGGGGCGCGGGCCGTCGGACGAGCAGGCGAAGAAGAGCACGCCGAAACAGGGCAAGACGGCCGAGGGCGTCGACGCGAACGCCTCCAAGCAGCACCTCTACGACGTCGCCGGCCGTCTCGGCATCTCCGGCCGGTCCAAGATGACCAAGGACGAGCTCGTGGACGCCATCAGGAAGGCCAACCGCAAGGCGACCGCCAAGGCTCGCTGACCGCTTGCGTGCGCCGCCGGCAGCCCTCTTGAGGGCCGTCGGCGGCGCTCACCCGGGCGGCTCACAGGGCCGGCCGGACGCGGCGAGGAGACGGCGGGCGAAGGCGGCGCAGCCTTCCCGGAAGTCCTCGGGCTCCACGACGGTGAAGTCCGCGCCGAGGCGGGCGAGGCCGGGGATGAGCCATTCCCAGGAGTCGAGCCACAGGGTGACGTGGGTCTCCCCGTCGCCGGGACCCCCGTGTATCTCGGCGTCCTCGAACTTCAGCGCGTCGGCCACCTGGCCGGGCCGCGCCCGCACCACGAGCCGTACGCGCCGCCGGTCCGCGTTGAGGCCCTGACGGAGGTACGCGAGGGCCGCGTCGGCGGGCAGGGCGCGGGGAGCGTGCCGGACACCGGTGCGCACCAGATCGCGGACGCGGTCGAGGCGGAACACCCGCCAGTCGTCCCTGTCCAGGTCCCAGCCCAGCAGATACCAGCGCTGAAGCAGATGGATCTGCCGGTGCGGCTCCACCCGCCGGCGGCTCTCCTCGCCGTGCCTGTCGCTGTAATCGAACCGCACGACCTCCCGGCCGTCGATCGCCTCGGCGAGAGCGGCCACGAGCGCCGCGCTCACCGCGGGCGCGACCTGCCGGCCGGTCTCCAGACTGGCCCGCAGCGCGGCCACACGCGGACGCAGCCGCGCGGGCAGGAACTGGTCGAGCTTGCCGTACGCGCGGGTGGCCGCGTCGTCGAGCGCCCCGTCCTCGCCGGAACCGGAGGAGGCGAGAGTCGCGAGACCGAGCAACGCGGCGATCGCCTCGTCGTCGTCGAGGACGAGCGGAGGCATCGTCCGGCCCGCCACCAGCCGGTAGTAGCCGCCGGGTCCCGGCTGGGTCTCGACGGGATAGCCGTACTCCCTGAGCCGGTCCACGTCGCGGCGTACGGTCCTGGGGCTGACCGCCAGGCGGGTCGCGAGTTCCTCCCCGCTGAACGGCCGTCCCGTCTGAAGGGTCGACAGCAGGTCCAGCATGCGTCGGGTCACGTCGGCCATCCGCCCATCATGCCCGCGATCGCGGTCAGGATCCGGCCACATCTCCTCCTACGGTCGGGAGCATGGCCGTACCGCACATCACCATCAGAGGCGCCCGCACGAACAACCTCCACCGTCTCGACGTGGACATCCCGCGAGGCCGCCTCGTCGTCTTCGCCGGCGTCTCGGGGTCGGGCAAGTCGTCGCTGGTCTTCGACACGATCGCGGCGGAGGCCGGTCATCAGCTGAACGAGACCTTTCCCCCGTTCGCGCGGAACCGGCTGCCGAAGTGGACGCGTCCCGAGGTGGACCACATCGACGGGCTCTCGCCGGTGGTGGTGATCGACCAGCGCCGACTCGGCGGCAACGCCCGCTCCACGGTCGGCACGATCACCGACACCTGGACCTATCTGCGGCTGCTGTTCTCCCGGCTCGGCGAGCCCCATGTGGGCGAGTCGAACCACTTCTCGTTCAACGATCCCGCCGGGATGTGCCCCACGTGCTCGGGGCTCGGCGACGTCGTCGTCACGGCCGTGGACCGCATCCTCGACCTCGACAGGTCGCTGCGGCAGGGCGCGATCCGTCTCCCGGGGTTCGGCGACGGCAACTACTGGTACTCCCAGTACGCCGACATCGGGGTGTTCGGTCCGGACACTCCGCTGCGGGACTGGAGCGACGACGAGCGGAACGCCCTGCTGCATGGCGGTGAGGCGGCCGCGCGGCTGGGACGGCGACAGGGGCGGAGGCTGCCGAAGGACTACGAGGGCGTCGTCGAGCGGTTCGAGCGGATCTACCTGAAGACCTCCGACAACCTGTCCGAGCGCAAACAGGAGACGATCCGCCGGTTCACCCGGTCACAGGTCTGCCCGGACTGCGAGGGAGACCGGCTCAACAAGGAGTCCCGCGCCGTCACCGTCCTCGGGCGCACCATCGGGGAGATGTCCCGTCTGGAGGTCTCCGAGCTCGCCGCGCTCGTCCGTCGTGTCGACGCCCCGGGCGTCGCTCCCGTCGTCGCCGCGCTGACCGCGCGGCTGGACGCGATGTCGGCCATCGGGCTGGGCTACCTCAGCCTGGCCCGCGCGACGACGACGCTGTCGGGAGGAGAGTCCCAGCGCGTCAAGGTCGTGAAGCATCTCGGTTCCAGCCTCACCGAGATGCTCTACGTGTTCGACGAGCCCACCGCCGGGCTCCATCCCACGGACGTCGAGTCGATGACGAGGCTGCTGGAGCGGCTGCGCGACAGGGGCAACACCATCCTGGTGGTCGAGCACGACCCCGCCGTCATGGCCGTCGCCGACGAGATCGTCGAGATCGGCCCCGGGGCGGGGGCGGACGGAGGCCGGCTCGTCTTCCAGGGCACGTACGCGGGCCTGCGGCGGGCCGGCACCCCGACGGGCCGCGCGCTCTCGCGCCCCTCACCGCTGAAGACGGCTCCGCGTACGGCGGAAGCCGTGATCACCGTGAAGGAGGCGGCGCGCAACAACCTGCGGCGCGTCACCGTGGACGTCCCCGCCGGTGTGATGACGGTCCTCACCGGCGTCGCCGGTTCCGGCAAGTCCAGCCTGGCCGCCGAACTCGTCGAGCAGCACGGAGCCGTCGTGATCGACCAGCGGCCGGTCGGCGCCAACCGCCGATCCACCCCGCTCACCTACACCGGCGTCGCGCCGGCCATCCGCAGGCTATTCGCCCGTCGCAACCGCGTCCCCGCCGCGCTGTTCAGCGCGAACTCCGCGGGCGCCTGTCCCACGTGCGGAGGTCTCGGGGTCGTCTACACCGACCTGGCCTTCATGGACGGCCAGGAGGTCGTCTGCGAGGCATGCGAGGGGCGGCGCTTCACCCCCGAAGTACTCGCCCACACCGTCGACGGCCTGTCCATCGCCGACGTCGACGCCCTCTCCGTCGACCAGGCCAGGCACCGCCTGCCCGACGAGGCCGTCGACCGGGCGCTGCGGCACCTGTCGCAGGCCGGGCTCGGCTATCTCCGGCTGGGCCAGTCGCTCACCACGCTGTCCGGAGGGGAGTGCCAGAGACTCAAGATCGCCAAGGAGCTGCGCGAGGCCGAGGGGCCCGCCACGTACGTGCTGGACGAGCCCACCACGGGCCTGCACATGAGCGACGTCGGCGGCCTGCTCCGGGTCCTCGACGCGCTGGTCGACCGGGGGCACACGGTCGTGGTGATCGAGCACAACCTGGACGTCGTCCGGCAGGCCGACTGGCTGATCGACCTCGGCCCCGGCCCCGGCAGGCACGGCGGGACCGTCCTCTACGAGGGGCACGTCGCGGACTACCCGCCGGATGCCGGGACGCCGACGGCCCGCGCCCTCGCCGCCCACCGCTAGGCGTTCACCCGAGCAGGGACAGGACGGCCTCGCGGATCGCGTGCCTGTCGATGCCGGCGTCCTCCAGTTGCTCCTGCGCGGTCGCGCTGCCCGGCATCCCCGACACGCCCAGCTTGCGCACCCGTACGGGCGATTCGGCCAGCGCGGCGAGCACGGCGTCGCCCAGGCCGCCCTCCGGCCAGTGGTCCTCCACCGTGACCACCTTCCCGGTGGCCTCCGCCATCTCCACCAGTTCGGGGGAGTCGAGCGGCTTGATCGAGTAGGCGTCGACCACGGTGACGGAGACGCCGTCCTCGGCGAGCAGGTCGGCCGCGGCCAGAGCCTCGTGCACGGTCACCCCCGCGGCGACGACGGTCGCCTGGCCGCCGGTGCGCAGGATCTTGCAGCCGCCCACGGGGAACTCCTCGTCCGGGCCGTAGATCACCGGCGTCTCGCCCCGCGTCGTCCGCAGGTAGCGGACGCCCTCCATGCCGGCCATGTCCGTGACGAGCCGGGCCGTCTGGTTCGCGTCGCAGGGATACAGCACCGTGCTGCCGTGCACGGCGCGGAACGCCGCGAGGTCCTCCAGGCCCATCTGGGAGGGCCCGTCCTCGCCGATCGACACCCCGCCGTGCGACCCCACCAGGCAGATTCCGGCCCGGCTCACCGCCGCCATCCTGACGAAGTCGTACGCCCTGGTGAGGAAGGCGGCGAACGTCGCCGCGTAGGGGGTCCAGCCGCGGGCGTCCATGCCGACGGCGGCGGCGACCATCTGCTGCTCGGCGATGTAGCACTCGAAGAACCGCTCCGGGTGCGCCTTGGCGAACGCCTCCAGCTTCGTCGAGTCGGCCACCTCGCCGTCGAGCGCGACGACGTCGCCCCGCGCCGTGCCGAGCGCGGCCAGCGCCTCACCGAAGGCGGTCCGCGTGGCCACCCGCTCGCCCACCGCGTACTTCGGCAGGTCGATCACGCCGTCCGCGTACCGGTACGGCGTGGCCGAGGCGTCGGGCGGGGTGATCCGGACGGTGAGGGCGCGGGGCCCGCCGAGCTCGCCGAGCGCCTGGTCGGCGTCCTCCAGCGGCTTGCCGTGCTTGCCCTCGCGGTTCTCCACGGCAGACACGCCGCGGCCCTTGCAGGTCCTGGCGATGATCGCCGTGGGGCGGCGCCGGGTGGCCCGGGCGTCCGCGAGCGCGTAGTCGATCTGACCGGGGTCGTGGCCGTCGATCTCGATGGTGTGCCAGCCGAAGGCGCCGAGTCTGGCCGCGTACGCCCCGAGGTCCCAGCCGTGCCGGGTGGGGCCGTGCTGGCCGAGCCGGTTCACGTCGATGATCGCCGTGAGGTTGTTCAGCCCCTCGTGCCCGGCGTGCTCGAACGCCTCCCACATCGATCCCTCGGCGAGCTCGCTGTCGCCGCACAACACCCAGACGTGGTACGGCAGGCGGTCCAGCCTGCGCGCGGTCAGCGCCAGCCCCACTCCCACGGGCAGGCCGAAGCCCAGTGATCCCGTGGCCACGTCCACGAACGGCACCTCCGGGGTGGGGTGGCCCTCCAAGCGGCTGCCGCGCCTGCGGAAGGTGAGCAACTCCTCGTCGGTGACGACCCCCGCGGCCTTGAGCATCGCGTACAGCAGGGGGGAGGCATGGCCCTTCGAGAAGATCAGATGGTCGTTGCCCGGGTTGGCGGGGTTCTCGACGTCCACGCGGAGGTGACGCGCGAGCAGCACGGCCATCAGTTCGGCCGCGGACATCGAGGACGTGGGGTGCCCCGAGCCGGCGGCCGCGGCGGCCCGGACCGAGTCCACCCGGAGCTGGGCCGCGAGTTCGCACAGGAACCGGTAGTCAAGCTCGTCCATCGCCCTCGACTACCCCGGTAAGCCCCTTCGTATCACCGCAAAAGAGTCGTGCCCGGATATATCGGGATCAATCGCTGTCCGTGCTCATGTGATCACCGTGCGGCGGTGACTCCGGCATATCCCGCGGTGGGGGACGAACGTGGGGGACGAACAAAGCCTGCGATCCGGAACGGTCAAACCCCCGGTCGGTGTTTGGCCGCGTTCCCGGGTGCTTCTAGTTTCCTCGGAAAATCCCGTTCCGCGCCGGGGGAAAGCCAGGACGCGGGGGACCAGGACCGTGCAAAGGATCGGAATCGATCAGGTCTGTCAAGGTTGTCGGAGTCATGGCGATCGGCGCGGCAATGACGTGCGGGGCCGCCACGAGCGGGCCTCCGCCCACGTTCGGGGGGACGCCCTTTCCGGGGAGTCGTCGTCGCCCGCCGGAATCCGGCTCGTCTCCACGGTCTGCACCGCTTTCGGCCCGACCTGCGTGTTGTCGGCGGCCTGCCCGGCGGGGAAACGGCCGGTCGGCGGGGGCTATGAGCCCTTCTTCGGCGCGCCCCCGATCTATCTCACGTCCAGCAGGCCATCCGACGACGGGACGGGGTGGCGTGTCGCAGTGATCAACCAGAGCAACAGCCCTCTCATCTGGCGGGCGGTGGCGGTGTGCGTCACGGCGACGTGACCTCGGCATGATCCGCCGACGGGGCGGTACGGATCCTCACGCTGCGGATCTTCACGTTGACCGGACACGCGGCGAGCGGGTGTGTGTTCCACACCCGCTCATGGCCGCAGGTGTCAGCGGCGGCGCAGGCCCAGGCCGGCGATGGCGGCGAGGCCGAGACCGGCGGCGGTGACCAGGCGGCGGTGCTGCGACATCCACAGCTGCACGCTGCGGGCGTGCGACCGGCGGTCGAAGCTGCCGTGCGCGCCGTAGTCCTTGTCCTCGTCCGCGGGTTCCCACAGGTTGGACACCCCGGTCGGCGCCTTGTCGCCGGTGAGCTGCGACTTCACCCCGGTTCTCGCGAGGTAGCGGTCGAGCAGGGCGGGCACCGTCCGCTGGCCCAGGATGGTGGCCGCGGTCATCCCGCCGACCCAGTACTCCTTGCGTTCCGGATGCTGGGCGGCGTAGACGAGCGCGTCGGCGGCGACCTCCGGCTGGTAGATCGGCGGCACCGGTTGCGCGTGCCGCCGCATCCGGTTGAGCCCCCAGTCGAACTGCGGGGTGTTCAGCGCCGGGAGCTGCACCACCGTGATCTTCACGCCCGAGTCCTCGGCGAGCAGTTCGGTCCGCACCGACTCGGTGAACCCGACGATCGCGTGCTTGGCGCCGCAGTACGCCGACTGCAAAGGGATCGACCGGTAGGCCAGGGCCGAACCCGCCTGGACGATGACGCCCTTGTCGCGCGGCTTCATCATCTCCAGGGCCACCCGGGTGCCCCACACGTAGCCGAGGTAGGTCACCTTGGTCTCGCGCTCGTACTCCTCGGGGGTGATCTCCAGGAACGGCGCGAACACCGTCGTGAACGCGATGTTGATCCACACGTCGATCGGGCCGAGCTCGGCTTCGGCCCGCTGGGCGGCCTGGCGGACCTGGTCGTAGTCGGAGACGTCCGCGGCGAAGGTCTTCCCGGTGCCGCCCTCGGCCCCGACGTCCACGGCGGCGCCGGCCAGGCCCGCCTCTCCACGAGCGATGAGCGCGACCTTCGCGCCCTCCGCTCCGAGCTGCCGGACCACCGCGCGGCCCACCCCGCCGCTCGCGCCGGTCACCACGACGACCTTGTCCTTCAGGCTCACCGCGTCATCCTCTCGATTGCGGCCCGCCGCCGAGCCTCTTCTGCCTGCGTACGGCGAACGCCATGTAGATCGCGATGGCCGCCATGATCGCCACGACGATCGCGGTCAGCACCCAGATGCGCCCCACGAAGGAGAGCACCAGAACGGCGAAACAGAAGACCAGGGCGAACGACGCGATGCGGACGTGGATCACGTCCATCGGCGTCGCTTCCACCATGGGCTTGCCGGTCGGCGAACGTTGTTCTTCGGTCATGAAGCCCCCTCTACCCTCGAATCCGGTTCACTATCGCCGTGGTGGAGCGGTCCGGGACGTAAGCAAGCACCCGCACCTCTCCGCCCAGCTCCCTGACCAGGTCCGCCTCGGGCAGCAGGTCAGGGTGGTAGTCGCCGCCCTTGACGTACACGTCCGGCCGGACGAGCCGCAGCAGCTCGGTCGGGCTGTCCTCGTCGAAGACGGTGATGTAGTCCACGCAGCCCAGCGCCGCCAGCACCGCGACCCGGTCCTCGCAGCGGTTGATCGGGCGCTGCGGCCCCTTCAGCCGGGCCACGCCGTCGTCGCCGTTGACCGCGACGACCAGCACGTCGCCGAGCCGGGCGGCCTCCTCCAGGCAGGCGACGTGGCCGCGGTGCAGCACGTCGAAGCAGCCGTTGGTGAAGACGATGCGCTTGCCCTCGGCCCGGTCGCGCTCCAGGCACGCGGCCAGCCGCTCGGGCGGCAGCGCGGTGTCGGGCCGCAGCGCCTGCAGCAGGTCCTCGTGGGAGCAGGCGGCCGTTCCCTGGCGGCGTACCACCACGCTCGCCGCCGCCTGGCCGATGTCCGCGGCGCGCTCGGGCTGCGCGCCGGCCGCCAGGGCGAGCGCGAACGCCGCGGTGAAGGTGTCGCCCGCGCCGATGCTCATCGTGTCGGGCGCGGGGGTCGCGTACGTGCGGTGCGGCGGCCTGCCGCGCCGGTGCAACAGGGTGCCCTCGCCGTCCAGCGTCGTGACCACCAGGTCGGCGCCGGTGGCCTCGATGAGGTCCTCCGACCGCGCGGACAGGAACGCGACCCTGTCGTGGTCGTCCCCCTCGCCGAGCAGCCGGCGTACCTCGGCGTAGTTGGGCAGCACGGCCGTCGGCCGGCACTCCCGCCAGGCCGCCACGTCGTGGGCGTCCACGACGAGGATCGGCGCGCCGCGCGAGCCCTCGCTGCGGTCGATGCTCAGGTCGCACAGCACCCGGCGGACGTCCGGCGTGCACACCCCGCCGCCGTAGTCGCAGGCGATGATGACGTCCGCGTCCGCCGCGAGCCGGGTGATCTGCTCGATGAGCTCGCGCTCGGCCGCCTCCGGCAGCGGCGCCTCGTCCTCCTCGTCGTACCGCGCCACGATCTGGCCGTCGGTCAGCACCCGGCGCTTGACCGAGGTCCGCCAGCTGCGCACGATGACCAGGCCCTCGATGTCGAGCCGTCCCAGGGTCGCGTTGAGCGTGGCCCCGGCGGGGTCGGCGCCGGTGACCCCCACCATGTGGACCCGTGCGCCCAGGGCGGCCAGGTTCACGGCCGTGTTGGCGGCACCGCCCGGCTGGTCCTCGATCTGCTCGACGGTCACCACCGGCACCGGGGCCTCCTGCGCCATGCGCTTGGTGCGGCCCCGCAGCCACGAGTCGAGCATCACGTCCCCGACGACGACGGCTGTGACTTCACCGAAACGGTTGAGCGTCTCTTCCGTCATACACGGCGGCTACCCCGGCAGACGCAGGGAAAACAACAGGCACGACAGACCCGGCGGGCCGGTTTGGGGCGGTCGCACCGGGGTAACCGGGATCAGACGTCGCACCACACGAGCGCTCCGCCGGGGGTCAGCCGGCGGGCCGGGCGAATGGGGGTGTCCGATGCATGAGGGGACGAGGCGGGTGGCATGAGCGCGCTGCTCGTCGAGGGAGTCGAGCGGATCGCCGTGCTGAGGGCCAACGCGCTGGGCGACCTGCTGCTGGCCCTGCCCGCCATCGGGGCGCTCAGGCGGGCGTACCCGGCCGCGAAGATCACCCTGCTCGGCCGTGAATGGCACGCGCGGTTCCTGCGGGGCCGCCCGGGCCCGGTGGACGAGGTGGTGGCGCTGCCGCCCATCTCCGGCGTCTCCTCCGCCCCGCCGGACGGGACCGACGCCCCCGAGGAGCTGTACGAGGACCTGCGTGAGCGCAGGTTCGACCTGGCCGTCCAGATGCACGGCGGCGGGCGCAACTCCAACCCGTTCATCCGCAGCCTCGGAGCGCGGGTGACGGCCGGCCTGCGCACGCCCGACGCCGCGCCGCTCGACCGCTGGGTGCCGTACGTCCACTACCAGCACGAGACCCTGCGCTATCTGGAGGTGGCCGGGCTGCTCGGCGCCGCCACCAGTGAGATCGAGCCGAGGATCGCGGTCGTCAGGGAGGACTGGGCCGAGCTGAACCGCACGCTCGGCAAGGTGCCCCGGGGCCTGGTGGCGATCCACCCGGGCGCGGGGGACCGGCGCAGGAGATGGCCGCCGGAGCGCTTCGCGGAGGTCGCCGACCGCCTCGGACGGCCGGTGGTGGTGACCGGCGTCGAGGAGGAGCGGGAGGTCGTCGAGAAGGTCGTAGCGCAGATGCAGACCCCGGCGAGGGCCGTCGTCGGAGAGCTGTCCCTCGGCGGGCTCACCGCGCTGTACGCCGCCTGCGACCTGCTCGTGTCCAACGACACCGGGCCGCGCCACCTGGCGGCGGCGACGGGCACGCCCACCGTGGGCATCTACTGGTGCGGCAACATGATCAACTGGGGTCCGCTGAGCAGGGGTCACCAGCGGCCGCTGATCTCCTGGACGTCGGGCTGCCCGGTCTGCGGGCTCCCGGCCGGCACGGAGGGCATGCGGGAGTGCGGCCACCGCGACGTCTCGTGGGTGGGCGACGTGAGCGTGGACGACGTGCTCGAACAGGCGTGGGACCTGCTGCGATGAGCGCCGTGGCCGAGAAGTCCGGCGCGGGGAGGTCCGCGGCGGACAAGGCCGCGGCCGGCAAGTGCGCGGCGGAGAGGGCGAAGGTCTTCGAGACACCGCCCGTCGAGCTGCGGCCGAGCGACCCGAGCGAGCCGGGCATCCGGCGCCGCCGCCGCGGGCGCGGCTTCAGCTACACCTGGGCCTCCGGCCGGCCCGTGAAGGACCGGGCGACCCTGCACCGGATCAAATGCCTCGCGATCCCCCCGGCGTGGATTGAGGTGTGGATCTGCGCGCATCCGAACGGCCACCTCCAGGCCGTGGGCACCGACGCCGCCGGCCGGCGGCAGTACCGCTACCACGACGAGTGGCGCAGGCAGCAGGACGAGGCCAAGTTCGACCACGTGCTGGAGATCGCCGAGCGGCTCCCCGCCTTCCGCGAGCGGATCGCTCGCGACCTGCGCGGCGACGGCCTGGGCCGCGAGCGCGTGCTGGCCACCGCCGCGCGCATGCTCGACATCGGCTTCTTCCGCGTCGGCGGGGAGGAGTACACCGACTCCTACGGCCTGGCCACTTTGAAGACGTCGCACGTGAAGTGCGGGGACGGCAAGGTCGTGTGCCGCTACCTGGCCAAGGGCCGCAAGGAGCGGGAGCAGGTGCTGGCCGACGCCGACGTGTGCGCGGTGCTCACCGCGCTCTCGAAGGGCCGCCGGGGCGAGCTGCTGCGCTACCGCACCGAGGAGGGCTGGGTGGACGTGCGCAGCGCCGACATCAACGCCTACCTCAAGGACGCTTTCGGCACCGACGTCTCGGCCAAGGACTTCCGCACCTGGCACGCCACGGTCCTGGCCGCGGTCGGGCTCGCCGTCTCCCGCCCCGTACGCAGCGGCGCGGGACGCAAGCGGGCGGTCTCGAGGGTCATGAAGGAGGTGTCGGAGTACCTCGGCAACACGCCGTCGGTGTGCCGCGCCTCCTACGTGGACCCCCGCATCGTCGCGCTGTACGAGAAGGGGCGGACGATCCCCCTCGAACGGCTGGGCGAGGAGACCGGCGAGGGCCGGCTCGCCACCCACGGGCCGGTCGAGGAGGCCGTCATCGAACTCCTGCGCCGAGCGCCCGCACGGCGGCGCTGACCACCTGCGCGGCCGGGACCACCGCGCCCAGGTGGTCGGAGGCGTCCGCCTCGTGCAGGATCGGGTGGCGTCCGTCCGCCGTGGACACGAGCACCGAGGGCGTCCGGTAGGCCCCGGCGAGCCGGGTCATCGCGACGTCGCCGCTGATGACCAGCCGGGCCCCGGCGACCAGCGCGCACAGCTCCCGCAGCGAGGTGCGGCCCGCGAGCACGATCTGCGGCGGCAGCACCGCCCGGGTCGCCACGAGCAGGGCCATCGGCCGTTCGCGCACGCTGCCGGTGATCACGACGGGCAGGCCCTCGTCCGTCAGCACCCGGGCCACCTCGGCGAACCGGTCCGCGGGCCAGCGCAGCGAGGTGCCGCCGGCGCCGGGGTGGATCACGACGGCGCCCGGGGCGGGACTTGCGGTCAGGGGAGTGGGCAGCGCCATGTCCTCCGGGTCGGCCGGCACGCCGTGCCACTGGAGCAGCCGGCACCACCGCAGCACCTCGTGCTCGCCGGGGTCCCACCACGGCCCCCTGATCCAGGGGACGTCCGGGTTCGCGTACGCCCACAGGCGCCTCGTCCCGACACCGAGGAGGACGCGGTGACTACGCGGCCCGCGGTCGTGCAGGTTGACGGCGAGGTCCGGCAGGAGCGGCGGGTGAGCGGCGTCCTCCTCGCCGGGCCCGGGCCACGACAGCGGCGCGAGCCCGTACGCGGGCAGGATCCGGTCCACCGCGCCGGTGAGCGCGGCGAGCTCGCTCAGCTCCGGCGGGCAGGCGAGGACGACGCGCAGCCCGTGGCGGCGCAGTGCGCGCAGCGCGGGCACCACGGTGAGAAGGCCCCCGATGCCGTCGGAACGCAGCACGAGGGCCGTCGACGTCACCGGCTCACCTCGGGGGTCGGCAGGATCAAGAAGCGCTCCTTTCCAGCTCCCGGGCGGACAGCACCCGGTCGTAGGCGGCCAGGGTCTCGGTGGCGATGCGGCTCCAGGCGTACCTCGCGCGGGCCCGGTCGGCGCCCGCGATGCCGTACGCCGTGCGCCGCACCCGGTCGTCGAGCAGCTTGCGCAGCGCCCGGGCCAGCACGGCGGGCCGGCGCGGCGGCACGAGGAGACCGGTCACGTTGTTGACCACGGTCTCCTTCTGGCCGCCGACGGCCGAGGCGACGACGGGGACGCCGCAGGCCATCGCCTCGAGCGCCACCATTCCGAACGGCTCGTACCACGGCACGGAGACGACGGCGGTGGCCGAGCGCATCAGCGCGGGCAGCGTGTCGCGCTCGACCCGGCCGAGGAAGCGGACCCGGTCGGAGACGCCCGCCTGGGCCGCGAGCCAGCGCAGCCGGGTGACCTCGGGGTCGTGGTGCAGCTCGGCGGCCGGGGGACCGCCCGCGACGACCAGCTCGGCGTCCCGCAGGTACTGGAGCGCCCTGATGGTCGTCTCCACGCCCTTGCGCGGCACGAGCCGGCCGACCGACAGCAGGCGCGGGCGCTCCGGCCGCTCCAGCGGCTCGACGTGCGGGTGGAAGGCGGCGACGTCCACTCCGCAGGGGACCACCCGGGTCGCGCGGCGCGGCACCCGCATGCGGATCAGCTCGTCGATCTCGTCCGTGCAGGTCGCGATGACGCCGTCGACGCGCCGTCCGATCTCGGCCTCGGCCTCGACGCGCTCGCGCGGGCTGGTGTCGGCCGGGCCCTGGTGCCGCCGCTTGACGCTGCCGAGCGCGTGGTAGGTGTGGACGACCGGGATCCGCAGCTTCTCCGCCGCGGCGAGCGCGGCCAGCCCGCTCATCCAGAAGTGGCTGTGCACGACGTCCGGCCGGTCGAACAGCCACCGGTCGTGCAGCCACTTCCCGAAGTGGGGGATCCAGGGAAGGATCTCGTCCTTGGGGATCTCGGCGGCGGGGCCGGCGGGGACGTGGACGACCTCCACCCCGGGGCCGAAGGCGACGGTTTCCGGCAGGTCCTCGCGGTCCCTGCGGGTGTAGACGGTGACCTCGTGCCCGGCCCGGGCGAGCTCCCGGGCGAGGGCGGCGACGTGCACGTTCTGACCGCCGGCGTCGACACCGCCGAGGGTGGCGAGCGGGCTGGCGTGCTCCGAGACCATGGCGATCTTCACTGGGGGTTCCTCCATGAGCGGCAGTGGCGAATACCCGGCTCGGGGGTCAGGGAGTCCAGGTGAGCAGGTCCGGCGACCGGGGCGGGGGCGGCGGCAGGTCGCCGTGCGCGGGAACCGGCGGCGCGGACGCGGCGGTGACGGTTCCCCGGGGCGGGACGGCGCGCGACGACGGCGGCGCACGCATGGCGGGCCGTGGCGGGCGGACGGCGGAGGGCGGGCGCGTGGCCCGCGG
>NZ_JBFAOO010000016.1:0-65366 GCF_040675265.1 Microbispora sp. NPDC049633 | reverse complement strand
GCCGCGGATCTCGGCCTCGGCGCTCTGCTGGCCGCGGCCGAGCTGAAGATCGAGGCCGCGCTCCCGGCCGGTCTGCGGGAGGAGACGCGGCGCGTGCGGGAGCACTTCCACCTCGACGCGCCGGGCTGGTACTACGACGGCGACCGGCCGCCCCACCTGCCGGAGGTCGCCGAGGCCGTCTGGAACGCCCGGGTCGTCCGCGTCCGCTACCGCCGCTGGACGGAGCCCCGCGAGGTCGAGCGGAGGCTGGAGCCGTACGGGCTGGTCCTGAAGGCGGGGAAGTGGTATCTCGTGGCGCGGTGCGACGGCGCGTTGCGCACCTACCGCGTCGGCCAGATCCTCGCGCTCACGGTGACCGGCGAGACGTTCGAGCGCCCGGAGGGCTTCGACCTGGCGGGACACTGGCGCGAGCACCTGACCGGCTTCCGGTCGCGGCTGGTCCGCGGACACGCGGTGATCCGGCTGTCCGCGCGGGGCCGGGAGCGGCTCGGGGAGGTCATGAGCTCGGCCGTCGCCGGCGCCGTGGCCGAGACGGCGAGCCCGCCGGACGAGCGGGGCTGGATCACCGCCACCGTGCCCATCGAGTCGGTGACGCACGCGCGGACGGAGTTCCTCAAGCTCGGGGCCGAGGTGGAGGTCCTGGAACCGGTCGAGCTGCGGCGCGAGATGGCGGTGACCGCACACGCGCTCGCGGGCCTCTATCTGCCGCCTTCGCGGCTTTGATGGTGAAAAGCGCACTTAATTCGAGGTGGGCCCCGATAAAAGCTGATACCAACTCGGCGAGCGCCCTGACAGGGGTGGGTTCGAGTTCTATCCTTGACGGCGTCACTGACAGACTTCTCGCGGATTGCGGGAGAAAAAGTGCCCAGAACCACGCGTACGCCGCGAAGGGAGAAAGCGCGAAGCGAGGGCGCGCGAGTGGACGGGCTTCGTGATCCGGATGTCGAGACCTTCGTCGGCGTGATGGGGACGCGCATCCGCGCGGACGCCGAGACGGTCGGAGTCGACCTCCGGACCCTGGAGATCCAGGTAAGACTGCACCTGCCCCGGTTGAGCAGGACGGCCATCGCCGGCTGGTCTCCGGACAAGGTGTACGAGGAGATACGGCTGCAGGCCGTCGTCCGGGCGGCCCAGGTGCGCCAGTCCGCGGAGGACGCGGCGTACCAGGCGCATGCCTCCGTCCTCCTCAACGTGGACAAGGCGCACCGGGACCTGAGCCTGTCGTTCACCGACGGCTACCGCACCTGCCTGCGCTTCGCCGACGTCAGGCCCAGCGTGGGCCATCTCGTGCAGTCGAGGCTGCACTACCTGCACAGCGAGAGGGCCGACACCGTCGCGCAGTCCGGGCTCTTCCTGCCGGGCGCGACGATGCCGCTCACGTACGTCGCCTTCTCGCGCTGCGACCGCCAGTACGTCCTGGACGCGCTCACCGGGCACGGGCTGGAGGTGAGTCCGGACCGGATAACGGTGCTGACGCGAATGCACGGGCTGGCGGGAATTCCGGCGAACCTGATGAGCCTGACGATCGCCCGGGCGGTCCGGCAGATCAGGGCGGAAAACGCCGGGGATTATGTCATCACCGCATACAACCCCATGCTCGGATTCGCCGGAACCGCGTTCCTCGCGTCGGGATTCACGCCGATCGCTTTGTCACCCGTGGCTTATCGCTACGACGACAAAGGCCTTTTCCAGACGCGCCGGATATCTGGTGATTCGGTGCCGCAACTCCTGGACACCCCGGACAACGTGCTCATGGCCCTCGGCATCACCGCGGCGGCGAAGCGGTCCGTCGCCGGGATCGGGGACCTGATCAGGGTGTCGCACCGGACCCACTCCGGCGGCGACCACGTGAGACCCGTCAAGGCGGACTTCACCGCGCCGGAGTGGACGGACCGCCTGCTCGGATACCGCCGCATGCTGGCGCCCTGCTGGTCGGAGCACACGGCCCATCCGCGGTATCAGGAGCCGCCGGGCGCCGCGGGCGACCCCCGGGGGCAGTGCGGCGTCACCTCCGTCTGGCTCGCCCGCAGGCTCCGCGCCGACCTGCTGCTCGAACCGGTGTACTGCTACGGGCGGCTGCGGGTCGGCCGCGACGACGCCGAGGACGTGAGCCACCACTGCTGGGTCGAGATCGGGCCGCCGGACGACCCGCGGCGGTTCGTCATCGACCTCACCGGCGACCAGTCGGAGGGCGTCCGCGAGCCGATCGTCCTGGGCGAGCACCGGGCGCTCGCGGACCGGGGGCTGCGGTACGAGACCGCGGCGCGCCTGCGCCTCGACGAACTGCCGAAGGACCGGGTGTGGCCGCGTTTCCTCGCGATGGAGGACCGCCTGCGGGAGGTGCCGCGATGAGGGCACGAGCCGCGATGAGGGCACGGGCCGCGGAGAGGGCGCCTGGCATGACCGGGGTCAGGCCCTCGGTGCTGCTGCTGTCGTCCGACAGCAGGAGGAGGTACGCGGAGGACGTCCTGACGGCGCTGGCCCTGCCCAGAGGGGCGATCATCCAGTTCCGATACGAGACCGACTACGTGGCGGGCGTGCTGCAACAGGCGATCGCGGACGGCTCGGCCGTCGGGCGGCGCTGCCTCGTGGCCTTCCTGACGGACCGGGAGTCGTCCGAAGCGAAGCCCTTCGTCGTGCCCGTACGCTTCGCCACGGTCGTGACGACCGCCTGCGTCGCCGACATGGCCGTGTTCCGGCTGCGGGTGGACGACTACGCGAACCTGGAGGAGTTCCCCCTGGCCGAGGCGGAGATCAGGGCCAAGGGCGGCTGGTTCGTGGACAGGCTCGCGGAGGCCAACGGCGGGCGCTGGTATCCGGCCACCACCCGATTCCCCGACCTCCACCTGCACGAGCGGCCGGGCGGCGACCCCGTCGCGTGGCTCGGGGTGGCCCGGCGGCTCGCGCGGCATCCCACCTTCCGCTCCTCCTACTTCGTCCGTACGGAGGAACCGCTGCTGAGCAGGGACAGGACGGGCGCGCTCGACGCCGAGGGCCGGCTGCACCTGAGCGACGGCGACACGGTGAAGATGCGGGTCAGCTTCTACTCCGAGGGCTACACGCCGGCCGCGAAGCGGCTCGTCTGCGCGACCGACGGCACCTTCCTGAAGATCGCGTCCGACGACTCCTACGACGTGGCGTCGCGCTACGACACGGTGGAGTTCTGGCTGCGGCCCGAGACGCTGGGCTTCGACGCGCTCGCGCGGGTCGGGATCAGCCTGGCCGTCGACACCCGGGCGGGCCCGGCTCCGGCGGGCGACTCACTGACGACGAGCGCCGGGTTTCCGGTGGTCGTGCGCCGCTCGCGGTCGCGACTCCTCACGCGGGTGTCGGCCAGCGCCGCCGGGGCCTTCCTCGTCGCCCTGCCCGCCATACTCGGGCCGGGCGCCGGCCTGCCCTGGAGGGTGCTGTACGCCGTCTGCGGAGCGGCCCTGCTCGCCGTCGCGAACATCGTCATCTCCCACGGCAGGTGAGACCCCACCGGAGAACAGGTGCGGGCGCCGCGCGAACTCCCGGCACAGCTCGTCGAACAACGGCAGCAGTGCCGGGCAGCTCATGCGTATCTTCCGCCTGGCCGTGATCTCGGTGCGCTTGTACGCGGCCCAGGTCGGGCGCAGCGGGTGATGGTCGGCCAGCAGCACGTTGACGTGGGGGAGCAGCTTGTCCAGCGCGTAGACGAACCTGCTCTCCGGGTCGCGCTGCGCCTTGTAGCCGTACAGGTCCTCGACGAGCCAGGGAAACGTCCGGCCGAAGTCGCGGGTGATGATCTCCCGCGCCTCCTCCTCGCGGACGGCCTTCTTCTCCCGTTCCGCCGGGCCCGCGTAGACGGAGACGTCGCCCGCGTGTACCTCCGGCAGGTCGTGGACCAGCGCGTACCTGGCGATCCGCCCCGGGTCCAGGGTTTCGTCGATCAGCGGGGCGAGGCAGACCGCGGCCAGGCCCAGGGCGAAGGAGTGCTCCGCGTCGTTCTCGCGCCGGGTGACGTCCTGCGGCACGACCGAGGAGCGTTCGATCACGCACGGCGGGAAGACCAGTTCGCGCATGAGTGCCATCAACGTGCTCGCGCCGACCCGGGAGCCGGTGTTCTCCGCGTCGTCCCTCGCCATCGGGCCGCCTCGCATTGTTCGCCCGTACGCGGCCACGGCGTTTCGCGCACGGCCTTCTCGCCAGAGTAGCCGAGCATTCATCGACGGAGCGGAGAGTATTCCCTAATGAATAGTCACGGAAAGCCGAATGCGTGTTCGGTAATCGGCATTTCCGCATTTCAGGCCGCGTAATCCCGGAGCGTTATCGAGGTGGCCGCCTTGGTGCTCATCTTGTCGAGCACCCGCGCCAGCGGCCCGGCGGTGAGCATCCGGTAGGACAGATTGCGCCGCCGGATCGCGCCGCGTGTCGGCGGGGCGAGGAAGGGGCCCGCGTTGCCCGCGACCCGCTGGCACGCCTTGGCGAACCCTCGGATCAGCCGCTCGTACTCGGGGAACGCGGCGCGGTGGTCGCCGCGGGCGGCGGCGAGCTCGCCCGCCAGCACGTACGCCGCCACGACGGCCATGCCCGCACCCATGCCGCCGCAGGTGGCGCCGTAGCCCGCGTCGCCGAGCAGCGCGACCCGCCCGCGGGTGTAGTGGTCCATGTGGACGAGGCTGATCGAGTCGAAGTAGAAGTCGGACGCGTCGGGCACGGCCTGAAGCAGGCGGTCGGTCTCCCAGCCCCCTCCCGCGAACGCGTCCACGAGGATCTTCTTCTGCTGCGCCACGTCGCGGTGGTCGAACTCCAGCCCGTCGGCGCGGAAGACGCACATCACCCCGGCCGTGCCGGCGTCACGGGTGCTCGCGGCCGATATGCCCCGGCCGGGCTCGTTGAAGAGCAACGTCTCGCGGACGAGACCGAGGTGGTCCGGCGCGCTGTAGATCGCGACGTGGTAGCCGGACGGCCGCACGAACCGCGACTCGGGGCCGAAGGCCAGCCGCCGCACGTTCGAGTGCAGGCCGTCGGCGCCGATCACGAGGTCGAACGTCCGGGGCGCCCCGCGCTCGAAAGCGACCTCCACCCCGTCCGGGGTCTCGGTCATGGATTCGATCGAGTCGCCGAAGACGTACTCCACGTCGTCCCTGGTCCGGTCGTACAGCACGCGGGCGAGGTCGCCGCGCGGGATCTCCACCTCGCCGCCGGTGAACTCGGCGGGCAGCGCGACGACCTGCTCACCGCGCCAGTCGACCACCCGCAGCGGGCCGGGATCGGTGCGCAGGCGGCGGATCTCGTCCAGGACGCCCATCCGCCGCAGCACGTTCATGTGGACCGCCCCCCGGAAGTCGACCGCCTGGCCGCCCTCGCGCAGGGCGGGGGCCCGCTCGACCACGGTGGGTGCGAAGCCGTGCCGGCGCAGCCAGTAGGCGACGGCGGGCCCGGCGATGCTCGCGCCGGAGATCAGAACCGATGGGGTCGTCATGTCGCGCTCCTGCTGTCCGGGGCCGCGCGGTGTCGCGGCCATGGGAGGAGCGTCGCCCCCGGCGCTGACGGACCGCCCACCGGCGGCTGACCGGCCGCCACCGGCGCTGACCGGCTCACATGTTGATCATGTGTCCGGCCAGGCCGTGGATCGCCTCCTTCACCGCCTCGCCCAAGGTCGGGTGGGCGTGGACGTTGCGCGCCACCTCGTGCACCGTGAGGTCCCACTGCTGGGCCAGGGTCAGCTCCGGCAGCAGCTCGGTCACTTCGGGCCCGATGAGGTGGGCCCCGAGGATCTCGCCGTACTTCGCGTCGCTGAGGACCTTGACGAACCCGGTCGGGTCGCCCAGGCCGTGCGCCTTGCCGTTGGCCGTGAACGGGAACTTGACCACCTTCACGTCGAAGCCCTGCTCGCGCGCCTGGGCCTCGGTGTAGCCGAAGCTCGCGATCTGCGGCTGGCAGTAGGTCGCCCGGGGGATCATCACGTAGTCGAGCTCCATCGTCTCCGCGCCCGCGATCGTCTCGGCGGCGATGACGCCCATCGACTCGGCGGCGTGGGCCAGCATGAGCTTCGCGGTGACGTCCCCGATGGCGAAGATGTGCGGCACGTTGGTACGGCAGCGGCCGTCCACGGCGATGGCGCCCCGCTCGGTCAGCCGCACGCCGGTGTTCTCCAGGCCGTATCCCTCGACGCGCGGCTGGAAGCCGATGGCCTGCAGCACCTTGCCGGCCTCCAGCACGGAGGTCTCGCCGTTCCTGGAGACCGTGACCCGCACCTTGTCGCCGCTGTCGTCGATCGACTCGACCCGGGTGGAGGTCAGCACCTCGATGCCGAGCCGCCGGTAGCGCCGCGCCAGCTCCGCCGAGACCTCCTGGTCCTCCAGCGGGACCATCCGGTCGAGGAACTCGACGATCGTGACCTTCACGCCGTAGTTGTGCAGCACGTACGCGAACTCGACGCCGATGGCCCCGGCCCCCGCGATGATCACACTGTCCGGCAGGGCCTCGCTGAGGATCTGCTCCTCGTACGTCACCACGCGCTCGGACAGGGACGTGCCCGGCAGCAGGCGGGTCGTCGCCCCGGCCGCGATGATGCAGTGGTCGAACGTCACGGTGCGCACCGAGCCGTCCGCGCCGCGCACCTCCATGCTGTCCGGACCGGTGAAAGTGCCCCGGCCGTCGTACTCGGTGATGCCGTTCTTCTTCATCAGGTAGTGGACGCCCTTGACCCGCCCGTCCGCGACCTGCCGGCTGCGGCGGAAGGCCGCGCCGTAGTCGAGCGTGATCGGGCCGTCCGCCTGGATGCCGAACGTCTTGGTCTCGTTCGTCAGGATGTGGGCGAGCTCGGCGTTGCGCAGCAGCGCCTTGGAGGGGATGCAGCCCACGTTGAGGCAGACGCCGCCCCAGTAGCGCTCCTCGACGACCGCCGTGCTGAGCCCGAGCTGGGCCGAGCGGACCGCGGCGGTGTACCCGCCGGGTCCGGCGCCGAGGACCACGACATCGTAATGATCGGTCATGCACCGGACCCTACGCCGCCGCCACGGCCCGGCCCGCGCGGGGTCCGTTCTCCCCCCGCCGCCGGATGGAGTGGGCCGTCGCGGGTAGGGGCGATGTACGCCGACCAGAGGGAGGAGTGACGGATATGAGCGAGTTCGAGCGTTCGCGCAGGATGCCCGCGTCGGCCGACCAGGTGTTCAGCCAGGCGTCCGACGTCGGCAAACTCGATCTCTGGATGCCCCGCGACCTGCACGTACGCGCCGAGGAGCCGCCCGCGGTCACCGTCCACGAGGACGAGACGGGGCAGGACGAGCGCGCGCTGCTGCGGGCCGAGCGGGAGCAGTTGCGGATGGAGTGGGGCACGCGTGACGTGGACCGGTACGCGGGATGGCTGCAGGTGGCCGGCATCGACGACGGCAGCAGCGACGTGACCGTCCACCTGTCCTTCTTCGACGAGGGGCACACGCCCCCGGCCGAGGCGGTGGAGCACGCGCTGGACGAGAGCCTCGAACGGCTGGCCCGGCAGGTGAGCCAGGCGGCGTGACCACGGGCGATCCCTCGCCCTGCCCGGCGGCCCGACCACCCGGCGCTCTACCCGCCCTGCCCCGCGGCGCCCGGGCCGTCGGTCTCCTCCTGGGACCCCCGTCCGGCGGCCGGGGCCGGAGGTGGGGGCGGGGGCGGGGCGAACGCCGAAGCCCGGGCGCCGGCCAGGCCGAGCACCTGGCGTATCCACGTCTCCAGGCCCGTCGGGTCGGGCGGCGCGAGAGGGTCCTGCCGGCCGTCCTTCCCGTGCCCCCGCCCGGGAGCCGCCGCGGTCACGTCGTCATCCCAGGAGGGCGGGGGCCAGCAGCCGCAGATGCTCGATCTGGACGTCGACCGAGTCCGCGAGCGGCTGGACGCACACGTGATCCGCCCCCGCGTCGTGGTGGGCGCGTACCCGCTCGGCGATCGCCTCCGGCTCGCCCCGGACCACGATCGCGTCGACGAGCCGGTCGCTTCCCCCGTCCGCGAAGTCGTCGTCGGAGAAGCCCAGCTCACGGAGGTTGTTCACGTAGTTGGGCAGGGCCAGATAGCCGGCGACGTGCTCGCGGGCGATCTCCCGTGCGCGGCCGGCGTCGGTTTCGAGCACCACCGCCTGTTCGGGTGCCAGCACCGGGGCGGGGCCCAGGATCTCGCGCGCCTTCGCGGTGTGCTCGGGCGGCACGAAGTAGGGGTGCGCTCCCTGCGCGCGCTCGGCCGCCAGTTCGAGCATCCCGCGCCGCAGCGCCGCCAGCAGCCGGGGCGGCGTCTCGGCGAGCGGCGCCCCGAAGGACGTCCGGTCCATCGCGTCGAGGTAGTCCCGCATGTACGAGAGCGGCGCGGAGTAGTCGTGCCCGCGACCGGTCACCAGAGGCTTGTGACTGACGCCCAGGCCGAGCACGAACCGCCGGTCCCACGCCTCCGCCAGGGTCGCGGCGCCGTTGGCGGCGGCGACGGCGTCGCGGCCCCAGATGTTGGCGATGCCCGTGGCGACCCGCAGCCGCTCGGTCGCCGACAGCAACAGCGCGGCGTGCGTGAACGCCTCCCGTCCGGCCGGGGTCTCGCCGACCCACAGGGCCGGGTATCCGAGCTCCTCGATCTCCGCGGCGGCCTTCCTGACCCGGGCCGCCGGGGTCACCGCCAGAGAGGACAGCCACACTCCCGTACGGCCGAGGCGGCGCCTCAGCTCGGCCACGTCGACGATGGGCGGTTGCGTGTGCTCGGCCATCCGGACGGCTCCTTGTCTGTCGTGCGAACGGGGTTGTCGTGAGATCGGGCGGGGGCGGTTCGCCGGGGACGTTTCCACGCGCCGGACGGCTTCGCCGGCGGGCGTCGCAGCCTCAGCATCGCACCGCACGCGCCCGGGATCTCGGCACCTCCCTCGCGATCGGTTCACGTGTCGGCGCGCACCGCCGCAGCCGTACGGCTTACTCCGATTTCCCCGAGACCGGCGGTTCATCCGCAAAGCGTCGCGGGTGTGCCGTGCGGGAGTCGCGAGGTCGGTGAGGCGGAACCCACGAAACGGCAAAGCCCTGTCCCGGATCTTGGCGTCCTGCGGCGGGGCCGGCGTCACCGCGTGTCTCCTGGGAGCCGCATTGCTCACTTCCCAGGAGGCCGAACATGAGGAAACTGCTGTATGCCGGCGCGGTCGCGATCAGCCTGCTGGCCGCCGGATGCGGCGGTGCCGGCGACGAGGGCGCCAGCCGCGTCGCCAACGACCAGCTCAACGAGTCGCAGACGCCCGAGCCCTCCGAGAACCCCTCGGGGACGACGCCGTCCGCCGGCGTCCCGGCGTCGCCGACCTCCCCCGTCCAGGCGTCCCCCACGGGGCCCGCGCGCATCGACGCGGCGCCCACGTCGCTCGGCAGCGTGCTGGTCGGCGTGGACGGCCGCACGGTGTACCTGTTCACCAAGGACAAGGGCGGCGCCACCACCTGCACCCAGGCCTGCGCCGCCGCGTGGCCGCCCGTGCTCACCGCGGGCGCGCCCCAGGCCGGCACGGGCGCGCGCGCCAACCTGCTCGGCACGATCCGGCGGGAGGACGGCAGCACGCAGGTGACCTACAACAAGCACCCGCTCTACTACTACGCCAAGGACCAGAAGGCCGGGGACGTGCTCGGCCAGAACCTGCACGACTTCGGCGGCGAGTGGTACGCCGTCACGCCCGAGGGCAAGAAGGCCAAGCGCTGACGCCTCGGGCGTCCCGGACCGCGGCCGCGCCGCGACCATTACGAGGCCGGCGCCTTCCGGGGCCAATGACCTCACCTCCACTTCCTCTCGAACCGATCCGCCCTCCCGTACGGCTCCCCACCCGCCGTACGGGAGGGCGGATTCGTCTGCTCTTCAAATCGAGGAGCGCGTCAAAACCGCCCGGAGCCCACTAGGCTTAGCACCACTCCGCCCTGTGTCCGCGGCCGCTTCATCATTTGAAAGTGGGCTCGCGATGGCATTGGACGCGTCGTCCGTTCTCGAGAACGTCCTCACCGGCATGGCCGGCCTGTTCGGGGTCGACGGCGCCGCGCTGATGCTGCTCGACGGTCAGGACCGCCTCCGCGCGGTCGGGGCGACCGACGACGACGGCGTACTGCTGGAGTCCGCCCAGGAGTCCGTGGGCGACGGTCCCGCCATCGAAAGCGCCGCCAGCGGCGGCCTCGTCGCGATCCACGACCTGCACGCCGCGAGCCCCATGGGGTTCCCGCACGTGGCCGTCCACGCCCCGCCGGTCCGGGCCGTCCTCTCCGTACCGCTCATCGAGGATCGCGAACTCATCGGCGTCCTGGACTTCTACGCCCGCGACGGGCGGGTCTGGGACCGCGCGGAGGCGCAGGCCGGTTCCCGTCTCGGCGAGCTGATGGTCATCGTTCTCCAGGTCCTGGCAGAGATCAGGACTGATCGAGCCCCCTTCGGGCAGTTGTGATGGCCGAATCGGCACCTCTCCCACAGGCCACGGCGGTGCGAGGTGAGGTTCACGAGAGGATACGGAATGACCCATATCGATCCTGAGGCTCTAGTCGCCAGCCTGAGACGTCTGCAGAAGGACAGGGCGGCGACCGGGATCGTGCACCACCTTGAGCGCATCGTCCAAGTGGTCGACCGGCTTTTCGGATACTCCGGGGCCGGGCTGATGTTCGCCGAGGAGGACCGCACACTCCGCTATCTCTTCGCCACTGACGAGCGTGGCCGCAGCCTCGAGCGCGCTCAGGCGGTGACGGCCCAGGGCCCGTGCGTGGCGGCGTACGTGGGTGACACCGCGGTGACGACCGTCGACGTGCGTGCCGACCGGCGATGGCCGGCCCTGCGTGAGCTGCTGCACCCCGAGGTGCGCGGGGTGGCGGGAGTGCCGATCCGGCTCGGCGGCGTGCCCGTGGGCACCCTGAACGTCTACCAGGACGCGCCGCACGAGTGGCAGGAGAGCGACACCCAGGCCCTCCACGCCTACGCCCACGTGATCGAGCAGGTCCTCGTGGCGTCGATGGAGGCGGACGAGAAGGCGGTGCTCGCCGACCAGCTCCAGTACGCGCTGGACTACCGCGTCGTGATCGAGCGTGCCGTCGGCTATCTCATGGGCAAGCACGACCTGACGGCCTCGCAGGCGTTCACCGGGCTGCGCAAGCAGGCCAGGGACAGCAGACGGAAGGTATCCGAGCTCGCGGCGGAGCTGCTGGGCGAGCAGAACCCGAGGAATGTTGCGAATCCAGACCACGTCGTCTGAAACCGGCATCCACGTGTCCGTGAGCGGCGACCTCGACGTGTCGGGGGTGCCGGAGTTCCGCGCCTGCATGCGGCAGACGCTGGGGACGTACCGGCCCGGGCATGTCGAGGTCGACCTGGCCGGGGTCGGCTTCCTCGACTGCGCGGGCGCGCGGAGCCTCCTGTGGGCCGACGCGTGCGTGCGGGAGTGGGGCGGCGATGTGACCTTCGTCCGCCCCACCGGGCTCGTGCTGCGGCTGCTGCGGCTGCTGGGCTTCGACGCGATGCTGTCCGTCCGTACGGCGTCACACGTGCCGCTGCCCCAGCCCACGGCCGAGGCCCGGCCCCGGCACAACTGACCGGACGTACGGCCGGGGGCCCGGCGCGCCGAGGTGCGCCGTGACCGGGCGATAGTCTTGCCGTGATGTATCGACTCGTGTTCACGCAGGTCCTGAGCCGCCTCGACGCCGAGGCCGTCCACCACGTCACGATCAGGCTGCTCCGCCTGCTCGGGATGTTCCCGCCCCTCGTGCGGCTGCTGCACCGGCTGCTCGCGCCGAGGGCGGAGTCGCTGCGCGTGCAGGCGTTCGGCGTCCACTTCGCCTCGCCGTTCGGGCTCGCCGCCGGGTTCGACAAGGACGCCGGATGTGCCGAGCCGCTCTCGGCGCTCGGCTTCGGATACGTCGAGGTCGGCACGATCACCGCGCACGCCCAGCCCGGCAACCCGCGGCCGCGGCTGTTCCGCCTGCCGGCGAGCCGGGCGATCATCAACCGGATGGGCTTCAACAACGCCGGGGCGGCGGCCGCGGCCAAGCGCCTGCGCAGGGTGCGGCACATCCCGGCCGTGGTCGGCGTCAACATCGGCAAGACCAAGGTCGTGCCCGAGTCCGAGGCCGTGCGTGACTACGTGGACAGCGCCCGCAGGCTGGCGCCGCTCGCCGACTACCTCGTGGTCAACGTGAGCTCGCCCAACACCCCGGGCCTGCGCGACCTGCAGGCCGTGGACCGCCTGCGGCCGCTGCTCGCGGCGGTCAAGGAGGCGGCCGGGCGCACCCCGCTGCTCGTGAAGATCGCGCCGGACCTGGCGGACGAGGACGTGGACGCCGTGGCCGAGCTCGCCACCGAGCTCGGGCTGGCGGGCGTCATCGCGACCAACACCACGATCAGCCGCGAGGGCGTCGCGAGCACCGAGGCGGGCGGCCTGTCCGGACGGCCGCTCAAGGCCCGCTCCCTGGAGGTGCTGCGCCGCCTGCGTCAGAAGGCCGGCGACCGGCTCACGCTGGTCTCCGTCGGCGGCGTGGAGGACGTCGACGACGTCTGGGAGCGGCTGCTGGCCGGCGCCACCCTCGTGCAGGGATACACCGGTCTGATCTACGAGGGCCCCCTGTGGCCGTCCCGGATCAACCGGCAGCTCGCCCGCCGGCTGCGGCGGCACGGGTACGGCTCGGTCCGCGAGATCGTCGGCCGCACCGCATGAGTTCCCCCACCCCGGATATGGAGATCGGCATGAGCGTGAAGACCTACACCGTGCGGGGCATGACCTGCGGCCACTGCGTGAGCTCGGTCAAGGAGGAGGTCGGTGAGATCCCCGGGGTCACCGGCGTCGAGGTCGACCTGGACAGCGGCCGCCTCGACGTCTCCGGCGACGTCGCCGACGACGCGGTGCGCAAGGCCGTCGAGGAGGCCGGCTACACCCTCGCCTGAGCCCCGGCCCGGCCCTCGCCGTGATCGATAAGGTGTCCGGCATGGGCGTTCTGGTCGACTACTTCATCGCCGATTCCGAGCGATCCGCCCGGCGTGCCCTGTCCGGTGGGCCGGGGGCCGCCGGCCTGCCGTACGTCGACTGCAAGGGGTGGCTCGACGAGCTCGTCTTCCGGGTTCGGGCGGAGGCTGAACCGGTCGGACATCCTCATGTCCGCCGCCCGTGACGGCCCGGGCCCGGAGAACACGCCGCGATCATGTTCCCGGAAAGTACGAGATCATGCATGGGCGGGAGTATCACAGCCCGCCCCGACAAACTGCCAAGCGAGCGGCCCCCCACGCATGAGCGCCATCTACGACCAGGCCGACGGCGAGCGGATCGCCGTGGCGGACAGCGGTGACTCGGTGAGCATCGTCAACCGCTCCGCGAGAGTCGTCGTCGCCAAGAAGGACGCCCGCAGGCTCGCCGAGCGGATCCTCGCCGCGGCGGGCCGGATGGCCGTCGTCCTGTTCCCGCCCGCCTTGCGGAAGGACACCCTGTCGGTCTCCGGCACGTCCGGCCGGTGGCGGGTCCGCGTCTCGCCCAAGAACGGCGCACGCGTCCTCGTGGAGGCCGACCCCCAAGGTCTCGGCCCGGACGAGGCCTACGAGCTCGCGGCCGCCGTCGCGGTGGCCGCCCGCCACATCGGCGACGCCGCGCACGCCGACCAGCTCCTCACGACGAGGATTCGCGAGGTCATCGACGCCCACGAGGGCCTGGACGCGGAGAAGATCGCCGCCGCCATCGTCGCCGAGGTCCTCGACGGAACCTGACACCCCGCCCCGCCGCGTCCCCGCCGCGTCCCCGCCGCGCGCCGGAGCGCCTGCGCCGGCCGGTGCCGGGCAGAGGGTCACACCGGGGAAAGCCGGTTGCCCCGCGCGACGGAGCCCGCGGAGGATGTCGCCCATGGGGAACGGGCACGTGCGCGGACTGGAGCTGTCGCGGCGGTTCTACCTGGAAGCAGCGGCGCCGCTGCTGGCGCGGCGCTCTGGCGGCCTCATCTACACGGCGGCCCTCCTCGGCCCGGGCTCCGAGGTGCTCGGGTATGACAGCGATCGGTCCACCGACCACGACTGGGGCCCTCGGCTGCAGCTGTTCCTGAGTGGTGAGGACGCCGCCGCCCACGGCGAGGCGGTGGACGCCGCGCTCGCCGAGAACCTGCCGCCGCGGTTCCTCGGCTACCCCACGAACTTCGGCCCGATTGGGGCCGACGGCACCCGCCGGATGGAGACGACGGACGGACCGCTCCGGCACGGAGTGGTGGTGGCCGATCTGACCGCGTGGCTCACCGGGCACCTCGGGTTCGATCCGATCGCGGGCGTCGGCCTGTCCGACTGGCTGGCGACACCCACCCAGACGCTCGCGGAGATCACGGCGGGAGAGGTCTTCCACGACGGCCTGGGCCTGCTCCTGCCGGTCCGGCGGCGTCTCGCCTGGTATCCCGGCGACGTCTGGCGCTACGTCCTGGCCTGCCAGTGGCGGCGGATCGCCCAGGAGGAGGCGTTCGTGGGCCGCGCCGGCGAGGCCGGCGACGAACTGGGCTCCGCTGTCATCTGCGCCCGTCTGGTGCGGGATCTCATCCGGCTCGCCCTGCTCATGCACCGCCGCTACCCGCCGTACGGCAAGTGGCTGGGCAGCGCCTTCGCCGCCCTGCCGTGCGGCCCCGCTCTGGCGCCCGTGCTCAGGGCGGCCGTGTCGGCCACCGACCGGCGGGAGCGCGAGCGCCACCTCGCCACCGCCTACGAGGCACTCGCGGCCTTGCACAACGCCCTCGGTCTCACTGCGCCCGTCGATCCGCGCACCAGGCCCTATCACGAGCGGCCCTACCGGGTGCTGCGCGCCGAGCGCTTCACCGAGGCGCTGCTGGAGACCATCACCGATCCGGAGGTGCGGCGGTTGCCTCTCACGGGCGCGGTGGACCAGTACGTCGACAGCACCGACGTGCTGTGCGACCGGCCCCGTGTGCGGCGGGTCGCCGAGGCGGCGCGGCGTTGACGGCGGCGCGGCGTTGGAAGGCGGTGCGGTGTTGGAAGCGGTGCGGCGTCACATGCTGGGCCGGGTGGAGTCGGCCGACAGGCTGAGCTCGTGCAGGTGGCGCATCACGTCGTGCACCGCGACGGCGCCCGGGCGGTGGCGGCGCCATCCGGTGCCGCCCCGCTGCCAGGGCCGGGGGCCGGAGAGCGGGCGGTATTCCACGCCGAACGCGTCAAGCCGCGCGAGGTGGGCGTCGAGGCGGCGGAAGAAACCCTCGGTCCCGGTCGGGCCGCCGGTCCAGGCGATCTCGGCCGCCGCGCAGCCCCGGGGCCAGGCGCGGTAGTCGAGCGTCCGCCCGTCCGGGATGCGCTCGCTCCACAGCTGGAACTGGACGCCGATCACCCGGGCCCGGTCTTCCTCCGGCCACGCCGGCGGCACGGGGGCGAAGGCCGCCACGTCGGCCACGGTGATCGCGTCCCCCAGCCCGGCCGGTTCCTCGGGCGAGGCCGCCTCGGCGTAGTCGAAGTACATCGGGAAGACCGGCGTCGCCACCACGTCGTGCCCCGCCGCCGCGGCCCGGCGCCCGACGTGCTCGCCGCGCCACGGCATGACGATCGTGTCCGGCCGCAGCCTGCCGCTGACGAACGCCTCGTCCCACACCACCGTGCGGCTGCCGCGCTCGGCCAGCGCGTCGGCGAGCCGCCGCAGGAACCACGCGTGCAGGTCGCCCACGCTCTCCAGGCCGAGCGACGCCTGGTAGGCCGAGATCTCGGCCGACGCCGCCCAGTCGTCCAGCACGCACTCGTCGCCGCCGATGTGGAAGTACGGCACGTCGCCCAGCGCGCCGGCGATCTCGGCGAACACGGTGGTCAGGAAGTCGACGGTCGCCGGGAGCGGGGACAGGATCGCCGGCGAGATGCCCCACCGGTCCAGCACCTCGTAGCGCTCCTGCGGCCGGGAGGCCAGCGCGGGGTAGGCGGCCAGCACGGCGGAGGCGTGCCCCGGCACGTCGATCTCCGGCACGACGGTGACCGCCCGTGCCCGGGCGTACGCCGCGATCTCCGCGAGGTCGGCCAGCGTGTAGTGGCCGCCGTGGGGGACGCCGTCGAAGGCGGGTTCCTCCCCCCTGTGGCTGGTGATCGTCCGCGGGCGGTGCGAACCCACCTCGTGCAGCAGCGGGAATGCTCTGCTCTCCACCCTCCAGCCCTGGTCGTCGGCCAGGTGGAGGTGCAGCCGGTTGAGCTTGTGCAGCGCCATCAGGTCGATCATGCGCAGCACCTCCCGCTTGGGCAGGAAGTTGCGCGCCACGTCGAGGTGGGCGCCGCGCCAGGAGAAGCCCGGCGCGTCCTCCACCCGCCCGCAGGGGACCGTCCAGGACGTCCCGGGCGCGAGGGCCGACCGGAACGCCTCGGCCGGCAGGAACTGCCGCAGCGTCTGCCCGGCGTAGAAGGCCCCCGCGCGGTCCCCGGCCGTGATGTGCACGCCGTCGCCCGCGATCGTCAACGCGTACGCCTCCGGCCCGAGCCGGGGGTCCTCAGCCACCCGTACGGCCGCCGTGGCGGCGTCGCCGGGCCTCAGGTCGAGCACGGGGAGCGCGAGCCGTACGGCGTCGGCGAGCGGGGCCGGGCCCGACACGGCGGAACCGGGTGCGATCTCGGCAGACCCGGAGCCGGTCTCGGCCAGCCTCGGCAGGGGAAGCAGGTGGTCCATGCCGCCGATGATGCCAAATCTCACCGACAGCACCGGACAGCACCGTCACCCCGTCCACAGCCCTCCTGGGATCCCCTGAGAGCCCTTCGGAAGCCGCCGGCGCCCCATCGAAACCCGGCGGCCACCCCCGGCGAGGGTCCGGTCAGCGGGCGGAGGTGAGGTACTTCTCCAGGCCCTGCGCCAGTGCCTCGGCCATCCGCTGGCGGAACTCACGGTTCTTGAACTTGGCGGCGTCGGCCGCGTTCCGCATGTTGCCGCACTCGATGAAGATCTTCGGCACCTTCGACAGGTTGAGCCCGCCGAGGTCGCTGCGGTAGTTCAGCGCCTGCTTGCCGATGTAGTTCGAGTACGGCAGGCCGGTGCCGTCATGGAAGGCGTCGCGCACGTCCTTGCCGAGCCGCGCCGAGTCGTCCACGACCGCGTCGACCGGCCCGCCGATCTTCTTCGGCATGATGATGTGGAATCCGCGAAGGTTCGCCGCCGCGCCGTCGCCGTGGATGGAGATCGCCGCGTCCGCGTCGTTCTCGTTGCCGATGGCGGCCCGCTGGTTGATACAGGGACCCCATTCGGTCTTGCTCGAGCGGGTGAGCGTGACCGTGGCCCCCCGGGCCTTCAGGAGCTTCGCGAGCTTGTTGGACACGTCCCAGGTGAAGGCCGCCTCGGTGTAGCCGTCGTTGGTCGACGTGCCGGTCGTGTCGCAGGCCTTCTTCTGGTTGGAGATGTCGACAAGCTTGTTGATCTCCCGGGCGTGGCGGTAGTTCCCGCTGTTGTGGCCGGGATCGATCACCACGCGCTTTCCGGCCAGCGGCTTGGCGGCGGTCTCGGAGGCGGCGGCGGCCGTACGGGTGTCGGGGACGGTCGTGATGTCCGTCTCGGACCCGGCGGGCTGGGACGCTCCCTGCCCCGCCGGGTCGGCCGCCCGGTTCTGGGTCGCGGCCGGCTGCCCGACCTGGGGCGTGACGGCGACGGGGGCGGAGGCCCCCGTGTCGGAGACCTCAGCGCCGCCGCAGGCGACGGCTCCGACCCCGCACAGGGCCAGTGCTGCGGCGGCGAGTGGTCGTCTGATCACGGTCGAAATCCCTTCCCGGAGGTGCAGTCTCCCCAACCTAACCGGAACAGAGTCGTGATCAGACCGTTATGCCGGAAACCTGCCCGCCCACGCCGGCTCGGGGACCTCCTGCCGGTGCAGGAGAGCGGCCAGCTCACGGGCGTCCTCGGCGTCCAGGCCCAGCACCACGCGGGGCCGTCCCCAGGGGTGGTCGATCGAGTGGGCGACGTAGCTCGCCACCGACTCGGCGACGTCCTCGCTGCCGAGCCCCCGGCTCTCCCTCCAGTAGGCCCAGGCCCGCTCCAGTTCACCGGCGGCCCGCTGTGCGCACGAGACCAACTCAGGATCACGCATGTATCCCCCCGATTCCCGGTCGCCGGCCCGCGGGCAGCCCTTCCGCGACCCGCCGGGGGGCCGGCGCCACGGCTGAAGTCAACACCCGCCGCGAGGGGACACGTCGGTGATTGACCTAGCTTTGGTCACCGCTTGGGGCCGGCCCGGTGCTGCGCCGTACGACGAGCTGCGGGCTCACCTGCCGCAGTCGCGCGGTCTTGCCCGGCTCGGTGATGCGGTCGCTCAGCAACGCCGCCGCCGAGCGGCCCATGGCCCGCCGGGGCTGGTCCACGCTGGTCAGCGAGATGTGGGTGACGGACGCGAGGTGCGTGTTGTCGTACCCGACGACCGACAGGTCCTCGGGCACCCGCAGTCCCAGCTCGCTCGCCGCGGTCAGCACGCCCATGGCCACGATGTCGTTCGCCGCGAAGATCGCCGTCGGCCGGGGCTCGCGCTTCAGCAGCGCCAGCGCCGCACGCCGGCCGCCCTCCTCGCTGAAGTCGCCGTGCTCCACCATGATGTACGGCGCGAGCGCGTGGCGGCGCATGGCCACCAGGTAGCCCTCGCAGCGGCACCGGGCGGCCGACGACGGCGCGCCCTCGATATGGGCGATGCGCCGGTGCCCCAGCTCCACGAGGTGGTCGACGGCGAAGCGGGCGCCGAGCTGGTCGTCGTCGACGACGATGTCCACGCCCTCGAGTTCGACGTCGCGCTCGCCCACCACCACGGTAGGCGTGTAGGCGGACGCCTCGGCCAGCGTGTCGCTGGACGGCGCGACCCCGAGCAGGACCAGTCCGTCCACCCGCAGTTCCAGGAAGGCCTCGACGGCCTCGTCCTCGAACGCCGGGTCCCAGCGGCCGCTGCCGATGAGCAGCCGCAGCCCGTCGCCGTGCAGGCTCTCCTGCAGGCCGTCGAGGAACTCCGCGTAGAAGGGGTTGTGCAGGTCGGCCACGAGCGCGCCCACCAGGTGGGTCCGCCCCTCGACCAGACTGCGGGCGACCGCGTTGGGGCGGTAGCCGAGCTCCCGGGCGGCCTGGAGGACGGCCTCCCTGCGGTGCTCGCTCACATGCGGGGAGCCCCGCAGCACGAGAGACACGAGCGATTTGGAAACTCCTGCGCGCTCGGCCACGTTGCGGATGGTTGGGCGGGGCCGTGGGCTGAACCCATCGGACAGTCCGCCGGCAGGGATATCGACCCCGACGTCTTTCCGGGCAGTGGTCTGCATGGACGGTCCTGACATGGTTCTCCCCACGATGCGTGGACGTGCACCTGACACACCAAACGATCGAGTTGCCCAGAGGGTACGGGTTGATCGTGCTAAGACACGATCCTTCCTCTAATCGGGCGTTGGGAAGGTTAGCCGGACGCTGGGTAGGGAGGCGGAGCCGGGAGGGGGTTCGCGGGGAAACCCTTGATCCGGCCGGTCCCCCTCATTGAGGGACGATTCGCTAGGGTGCGGAGTGTGGGTGCCACTCGCCAAGCGGAAGACGGTGCACGGCCGGCGCGCCGCAGGCTCAGCGTCGACCGGCGGCGGGAAGAACTCATCGCCGCCGCGCTCGAGCTGTTCAGCAGGCACGACGCCGAGGACGTCTCGATCGACGACGTGGCGGCTTCCGCGGGCGCGTCGCGGGCGCTCGTCTACCACTACTTCGGCGGCAAGCAGGAGCTCTACGTGGCGGCCCTGCGCAGCGCGGCGGCCGAACTGCGGGCACGGTTACAGCCGCAGGGCGAGGGCGGGCCGCTGGAGCAGCTCAGCTCGGGGCTGACGCGCTACTTCGACTTCGTCGAGGAGCACGCGGCCGGCTTCGCCGCGTTGCTCAGGGGAGGCCCGGCCAACCGTGCCGGAGAGATCGGCGAGATCGTCGACGGGGTGCGCCAGCGCATGCTGCGCATGATCGTTCATCAGATGGGGGTCGACGCGCCCGGTCCGGCGCTGCGCGTCACGCTGAGGTCGTGGGTCGCCTCGGTGGAGACGGCCGGCCTCGACTGGCTGGAGCACCGTGACATGAAGCGAGCCGAGCTGGAGCGTCTGCTGGTGGACCAGATGGTCGCGCTCCTGCGGACGGCGAGCGGGCACGATCCCGGGGTGCGGGTGCTGCTGGAGACCCTGCTCCCCGCCACGAACCGTGAGGCCGTTCCCTGAACCGTAAGGAAAGCCCCGGGACGTCCGGAGAGCGCCCCAACGTACGGCGGTCAGGACGTACGCATGGGGAAAGGGGGGAACCGCCGGGAGAGGCGGAAGGACCGGGCGTTCACGCGGGGAGGCGCCGGGCGGGCGGCGCCGACCCCAGATTCCTCCCATGACGGGGTAGCGGTCATGGGAGCGTGACACCTCCGTCCCCGAGGGACGGCTTGCCGCCTCCGGCTGAGGCAGCCGGAAGCAGACGAGGACGACCGGGCCCTGACCCGCGCCCCCTGCGGGGCAGCTGCGGACAGTGCGTGCCGGTTGCGGCCGGCGGTCCCCTCGTTGTGTCCGATGGTGGACGCGCTCACATCCCCGACGCGAGCGCGCCGTTGTTCCCCCCTGGCGTGACGGCCACGTCCTACTCGGACCGCTGCTGCGGAATCCCCGCGAGCAGCGCTCGGACCTCGGTCTCCCGGTAGCGCCGGTGACCGCCGAGGGTGCGGATGGACGTCAACTTGCCCGCCTTCGCCCACCGGGTCACGGTCTTGGGGTCGACGCGGAACATCGTGGCGACCTCCGCCGGGGTGAGCAGTGGCTCGGCCTCGGGTGTACGAGCTGACATTTGTGCGGCCTCTCCTCCGTGTGGACCGCCGGCAGCGATCCTGCGACTTGTCTGGCGCAAGTGCCCCAGCCGGCAATCTCTGCCCGTCGCGTCGCTCAGAGTGGCGTCCGACGGCGGTGAGGCGGGCTCGTAGCTCTCCGCTACGGGCTCCTCCTCCGCCGCTGTGCGGTGCACCTCTCTGGACCGCTCCGATCGGGTAAATCTTGTCGGTCGTGGCACTGTCACGGATGTCCTTCAATGATCCAAAACGTGCGGTTTCTAGGATCATTTACGGCATCACCCGATGTGACCATACAGCCACGTAGCGCGATTGGCGAGCCCTTAGGGCACAACGTCTCGACCACGGGTTGATGTCACGCTGGGTGATTCTAGCGACACGTTTCGTGGTATCGCAGTGAAAACGGCAAACTACTCAGTTCGTAGATGTGAGATCGACTATGTCATGACCAGAATCGGCAGGTCGGGCCATGTTCATGACCGTCAGTTTGCCGACTCAAGGGCCCGGATCGACCTCCAGCGGAGAATCACCCGCTGATACATCGCGAAGGCAAGTTCTTCCTGACCGTTGTCCAAACCCGCGAGGGCCGTCGCCACCTCGGCGACGGACTGGTCGCCCTGCAGGGTCCTGTCGTCCATCAGATGGACGAGGCCGCCGTAGTCGAGTTCCACCAGCGAGTGGGGATGGAACTCCTCCAGCCAGCGGCCCACCTCCTCGACCTCGGTGAGGGCCGCCACCTGCCCGACGTGCCTGCGAATCACCACCAGCGCGCGGGCGACCCGGCGGCGGGCCTGCGCCATCGAGGTGACGTACAGCATGTTCCTGGGTGGGGCGGCGGTGGTCTGCGCGCCCGGCTCGGCCGGCTGCTCGGAGCCCAGCACGAGCCACCGCTCGGCCGAGTCGAACGGCACGAACCACGAGATCGGCACATGCCAGGCGCCCGTGCGAATGTGGGTGCGCAGGGACCGCTCTCCGCGCTTGAACCGGTCGAAGTCGTCGGCGGTCTGCTCCGCGATGGCCTGGGGGACGAACCGGGAGGCCAGCTTCACCGGCACGCTCCCGCGGAACGACGCGAAAGCCAGCCACGAGCGCAGCCTGCTCTGCCAGGGACAGACGTACAGCGTTTCCTCGACCCGGCGCAGGTACGCGTTGGGGCTCTCCCGCTCGGGCGCCGGCAGCGGCGGGACCGACAGCAGGCGGCGGACCGCCTCGCCGTGTTCGACCTCGAGCGCCCCCGCCCGGCGCGGCCGGTCGCGTGATTCGGCGTACCGGGCCCACCGAGCTTGATCCTGAGGGGCGAAAGCGGTCAGCGGCTCGTACACACGGAGATAGGCGGCGTAGGGGAGCACACCAGAATCGTGCCACGTCGGCGGACGCATGTGCAGCACCATCCCGGCTTTTCATGATCGTTTCGCGGGTGTATCGGATAAGCTGAAGTCCGATCGCCGCAACGAGGCGGCGTACACGATCAGGAGTCACCACCGTGACCGACGTTTTCGGGCTGTCCCACAAGGACTCCGGCTCGGGCGACGACGCGAACCCCGTCCAGCCGGTGCGACACGAGCAGGTCGTCTTCTGCTCCGACGAGCGAAGCGGCCTCTACGCCATCATCGCGATCTACAGCACCGCCCTCGGACCGGGGCTCGGCGGCACCCGGTTCTATCCCTACGAGAGCGAGCAGGCCGCGCTCGCCGACGTGCTCAACCTCTCGCGGGCCATGGCCTACAAGAACGCGCTGGCCGGCCTCGACCACGGGGGCGCCAAGGCCGTCATCATCGGCGACCCCGCCACCGACAAGAGCGAGGCCCTGCTGCGGGCCTACGGCAGGTTCGTCCAGTCGCTGGGCGGGCGCTACTACACCGCCTGCGACGTGGGCACCTACAGCGAGGACATGGACGTGGTGGCGCGCGAGTGCTCCTACGTCACCGGCCGCACCCAGGCCCACGGCGGCGCCGGCGACTCCTCCATCCTCACCGCGTTCGGCGTGTTCCAGGGCATGCGGGCCGCCGCCGACCACGTGTACGGCGCCTCCTCCCTGAGCGGCAGGCGGGTCGGGGTCGAGGGGGTCGGCAAGGTCGGCCACCGCCTGGTCGACCACCTGATCGAGGACGGGGCCGAGGTCGTGATCTGCGACGTCGACGAGCAGGCCGTCGAGCGGGTGCGCCGGCGCCACCCCGCGGTCGAGGCCGTGCCCGACGCCGCCACGCTCGCGGCGTCCGACATCGACGTGTACGCGCCCTGCGCCCTCGGCGGCGCGCTGGACGACGAGACCGTCCCCCGGCTCAAGGCGAGGATCGTCTGCGGCGGAGCCAACAACCAGCTCGCCCATCCCGGCGTCGAGAAGCAGCTCGCCGAGCGGGGCATCCTGTACGCGCCGGACTACGTCGTGAACTCGGGCGGGGTCATCCAGGTGGCCGACGAGATCGAGGGCTTCGACTTGGATCGGGCCCGCGCCCGGGCCGCGAGGATCTTCGACACGACCTTGAAGATCTTCCGCTCGGCCGAGGAGGAAGGCGTTCCTCCCGCGGTCGCAGCGGATAGGCTGGCAGAGCGGAGAATGTCAGAAATCGGTCGGCTAAGGGGTATTTGGCTCCGGCGCTGACCGCCGCCGCTCGTACGACGTACCGAGCGGCGCACAAACCAGGTACGGTAATAGGCGAACGAGAGACTGACGCCTGAAGTCAGGTGGCGTCGGTGCGCGGTGCGTTAGTGACGAGGGGTCGGGCACGACCCCGCATGAGGGGGTCGAGCCAATGGGGCGCGGCCGAGCCAAGGCCAAGCAGGTCAAGGTCGCCCGTCAGCTGAAGTACAACAGCGGCGGGACGGATCTTGAGCGCCTGCGCGCGGAGCTCGGAGTCGTGGACGCCGACGATTCCGGCCACAGTGACGAGCATGACCCTTACGAAGAGTTGGCTGATCGCTACGCCGATTACGGGGTCGTCGACGACGATGACGGCGAGGACGACCGCCGTGGGCGGCGTTGACCCGGTTCTGATCGCCAGGTGAGTGACCCGGCGGGGACGTTCCCGCCGGGTTGCTCTCTCATGTCCGGCGAGTAGTGCTCCCTCGAGCCTCACCGCTCGCATGGGAGTTTTCGTACGGTGCCACGGTCGTCGTCGTGCCGTGCCTTGTGGCGACGGGGTCGCGGTCGTCATGCCGTCGGCGTGTTTCCGCGTTCCCATGGGCGGCCGGTCCGTATGACTACGTCCCCACGGGCCGATGACCAATGCACCAGGGGTGGACCTCCGGCGAGTCCGGCGCGCCGATCGGCCCGGCCATCGACGTGCCGGCAGACTCGTCGTCGGGCTCCCGCCGTCGGTGCCCTGCCCCGCCACGGCTGTGCGACGTCCGGCCGGCGAAGGCACAGCCGACGTGGTTCCCAGTGGGCCGTTCTCCCGATGACGTGACCGAACGGCCGCCGCTGCCTGGCGACAGGCGACGGCCGTCACGCGCCGAGAGCCGGATGGGGCCGGGGAACCCGGGATCTCACCGGCGGAAACGGGCTCGCCCCTCCCCGGGGACGACCTCGCCCAGCACCCAGGCGGGCAGGCCGCGCCCGGTCAGCAGCGCGAGTGCCCTGTCGGCCTCCGCCGCCGGGACGATCGCGCACATGCCCACGCCGAGGTTGAACGTCTTGTCCATCTCCTCCTGGGGCACGCCGCCGCGCCCGGCCAGCACCTCGAAGATCGCGGGCGGCGTCCAGGAGTCGCGGTCGAGCAGGGCGTCCACCGTGCCGGGCAGCGACCTGGCGAGGTTGGCCGCCAGCCCGCCGCCGGTGATGTGCGCCAGGGCGTGCACCTCGGTCTCGCGGATGAGCGCCAGGCAGTCGAGCGAGTAGATGCGGGTGGGCTCGAGCAGTTCCTCGCCGAGCGTACGGCCCAGCTCGGGCAGCTCCTGCTCCAGACCCAGCCCGGCCGTCTTGATCACATGCCTGACCAGCGAGTATCCGTTGGAGTGGACGCCGCTGGAAGCCAGCCCGAGCACCACGTCCCCCGGCGCGACCCGGTCGGGACCGAGCAGCTCGTCGGCCTCCACGACCCCGGTGCCCGCGCCCGCGAGGTCGTACTCGTCGGGGCCCATCGCGCCGGGGTGCTCGGCGGTCTCCCCGCCGACGAGCGCGCAGCCCGCGAGCCGGCAGCCCTCGGCCACGCCGCCCACGATGTCGGCGATCCGCTCGGGCACGACCTTGCCGCACGCGATGTAGTCGGTCATGAACAGCGGCTCGGCCCCGCAGACCACGAGGTCGTCGACGACCATGCCGACGAGGTCGATGCCGATCGTGTCGTGCTTGCCGAGCTGCTGGGCCAGCATGACCTTGGTGCCCACGCCGTCGGTGGACGTGGCCAGCAGCGGCCGGCGGTAGCGCAGGAACGCCGAGGCGTCGAAGAGCCCGGCGAAGCCGCTGGCGTCGTCCACGACCTCCGGCCGCCGGGAGCGTGCCACCCGCGACTTCATCAGCTCGACCGCGCGGTCGCCGGCCTCGATGTCGACGCCGGCGGCGGCGTAACTGGTCATCGCTGGGCCTCCAGCACGAACTTGCCCACCCTGTCGTCCTCGATCGCAATGGGGTACTCACCGGTGAAGCACGCGCGGCAGAGCCGGTCGGCCGGCAGCGTCGTCGCCCGGGTGAGCCCGTCGAGGGAGATGTACCCCAGGGAGTCGGCGCCGAGCGAGGCGCGGATCTCCTCGACCGACAGCGACCCGGCGATCAGCTCCGCGCGGGTGGCGAAGTCGATGCCGTAGAAGCACGGCCAGGCGACCGGGGGCGAGGAGATCCGGACGTGGACCTCGGTCGCCCCGGCCTCGCGCAGCATCTTCACGATGGCCCGCTGGGTGTTGCCGCGGACGATCGAGTCGTCCACGACCACCAGGCGCTTGCCCTCGATGACCTCGCGCAGCGGGTTGAGCTTGAGGCGGATGCCGAGCTGCCGGATCGTCTGCGACGGCTGGATGAACGTCCGGCCGACGTAGGAGTTCTTCACCAGGCCCTGGCCGTACGGGATGCCGCTCTGCTCGGCGTAGCCGATGGCGGCGGGCGTGCCGGACTCGGGCGTGGGGATGACGAGGTCGGCTTCCACCGGGTGCTCGCGGGCCAGCACGCGGCCGACCTCGACCCGGGTGGACTGCACGCCGCGCCCGGCGATCGTGGTGTCGGGCCGGGCGAGGTAGACGTACTCGAACAGGCAGCCCTTGGGCTCGGCCGGTGCGAAGCGGCGCGAACGGACGCCGCGCTCGTCGATGGTGAGCAGTTCGCCGGGCTCGATCTCGCGGATGAACGACGCGCCGACGATGTCGAGGGCCGCGGTCTCGGAGGCGACCACCCAGCCGCGCTCCAGCCGGCCCAGCACCAGCGGGCGGATGCCCTGCGGGTCGCGGGCGGCGAACAGCGTCGTCTCGTTCATCCAGACGAGCGAGTAGGCGCCCTTGATCTCGGGAAGCAGCTCGGCCGCCACGTCCTCGACCGGACGCGAGGCATCCTGCGCCAGCAGCGCGGTGAGCACCTCGGTGTCGGTCGTCGCGCGCGTGGAGCCCGGCGCGAGCCGTTCGGCGAGGTGGGCGGTATTGATCAGGTTGCCGTTGTGGGCGAGCGCGAGCCCGCCCCCGTCGGTCGAGCTCAGCGTGGGCTGCGCGTTCTCCCAGACACTCGATCCGGTCGTGGAGTAACGGCAGTGCCCGATGGACAGGTGCCCGCGCAGGGTGCCGAGGATCGACTCGTCGAAGACCTGGGCCACCAGGCCCATGTCCTTGTAGACGAGGATGCGGCTGCCCTCGCTGACCGCGATGCCCGCGGACTCCTGTCCACGGTGCTGCAACGCGTAGAGGCCGTAGTAGGTGAGTTTGGAGACGTCCTCCCCGGGCGCCCATACGCCGAAGACGCCACAGGCGTCCTTCGGAGCGCGGTCCTGGGGGTCGAGGTCATGGCCCAGCCGGCCGTCGCCCTTCAACACGTACTTGAGTCTATTTGGGCATTGGCGCTGCTCAAACCGGGGCATGCCGGTGAGGCGCCGGAAGCATCACCCGCTCTTTGCCGTGTCGTCCCTGCTCACACGCGGATTTCGGGGGAGTCTGAGCTTTCGGGCAGGCCCCAGAATCGGTACGGGAGGGATCATCGTGGCGACACCCCACGACCCCGGGCAGCCGCGGGAGCCGTACGGCTCGGGACCTCCCCCCGGACAACCGCCTCACGGGCAGCCGCCGTACGGGGGGCCGCTGCCGCCGCCTCCGGCGCCGGGCGGACCTCCCGGTGCGCCCTGGGGGGCCCAGCCGGGCGGCGGGCTCGGGACCGCCGCGCTGGTGCTCGGGATCTGCTCGCTCGTCCTGCTGCTGGTCTGCGGCGTCGGCACGCTCGTGGCGGTCGTCGGACTCGTCCTCGGCATCGTGGCGATCGCGCGGAACTCCAACAGGCGCAGGGCGGTCGGCGGGCTGGTGCTGAGCGCGCTGACCCTGCTGCTCGCCCTGGTCATCGGTGTGATTCTCTTCACCTGGTTCCAGACCAGGCACGTCGGCGAGTGTTTCGACCGTCGGCTGTATCCCACGCAGGAGGACGCGCAGCGCTGCGTGGAGGACAGGCTCGCCGGCCCCCGGTAGCCCGGGGCGAGGTCACCAGAGAGGCAGCAGCGCGGACAGGTCGGCACGGGAGCCGCTGGCCGAGATCTTCCCGGCGTCGGTGGCGCCGGTCCAGGACAGCCGGCCCGTGGCCAGTTCGAGCCAGGTGCGGGGGTCGGTCTCGATGACGTTGGGCGGGGTGCCCCGGGTGTGCCGGGGCCCTTCCACGCACTGCACCGCGGCGTACGGCGGGACCCGCACCTCCACCGAGCGTCCCGGCGCCCGCGCGGCTAGCTCGTCCAGCAGGTGCCGTACGGCGGCGCGTGCCGCGGTCCTGACCGGCGTGCGCCCGGTCTCGTAGGCGTCGAGCACGGCCAGCACGCACGCGTTCCCCGCGGCGCTCTCGGGGCCGTCGAACGGCGGCCGTCCGAGATCGGCGAGCTGGGCGTCGAGCGCCTCTCTGATCTTTTCCGGGTCGAGTCTGCGTACCGGCACCGGCCCATTGTCCCGGATCCCGCCCCCGCTCGATCTGGTGGGAAATGACGGGCGGTCTCCGTACATGAAAGGAGTGTCCGTAGGAACACCCGACAAGGGGACGATCATGGGAACCGCCCGTGGATGACGAACCGGCGGCCAGGTTCGAGGCCGTATATCGGGAGACGTACGGCCGGCTCACGGCGTACGCCGCGCGCCGCTGCGACTCGCCGCAGGACGCGGCCGACGTGGTGGCCGAGGTCTACACCGTCGCCTGGCGGCGGCTGGACGACTTACCCGAGGGAGACGAGGCCGTCCTGTGGCTGTACGGCGTGGCCCGCAACGTGGTGGCGAACCACCGCAGGGGGGAGGTCCGCCGCCAGGCGCGTAGCGCCGAGTTGGACGCCGACCTGGCCGACCTGTACGGCGACTCCCCCGAGAGCGGGGTCGAGCTGGCCGCGATCGGCGAGGCGTTCCTGAGCCTGTCCGACGACGACCGCGAGTTGCTGGCGCTGGTCGCGTGGGAGGGACTGGGGCGCGAGGAGATCGCCACGGCGCTCGGCCTGTCGCGCAACGCCGTACGCATCCGGCTCCACCGTGCCCGAAGGCGCTTTTCCCGTGCGCTCGCCGAGGCGGGCGTCCATCTCACGTCAGGCAGCCGGCTGGCGCCGGCGGGGAGGTCGCTGTGAAGGACATCGAAGCGGTGATCGGGCCGCTGGCCCGGGTCGAGCCCGGCGCGCCGGGCGGCCGTCCGTCCGACGCGGGGGCGCGGGCGTTGCTGGCCTCGATCACGGCCGAGCCGACCGGCGGCGGCGTGTCCGCGCCGGCGCGTGTCAGGCGTCGCGGCCCGCGCCGCCTGGCTCTGGGCCTGGCGGCCGCCGCCGTGGCCGCCGCGGGCATCGTCGTCGGCCCGAGCCTGCTGCACGACGGGGCCCTCACCACACCCTCCTACGCCGTCGCCAAGGACTCCCACGGAGTCGTGTGGGTCAGGGTCCACGACTTCCGCGACGTCGCGGGGTTGGCGAAGCAGCTGCGTGACCTGGGCGTCCCCGCCGTCGTCGACTACGTGCCCGCCGGGAAGAAGTGCCGGGAGCCGAGGGCCACCCATGTGGAGGACATACCCCGGGGCATCTACGATCCGCCCACCAATTTGCCGGGGGCGAAGTACGGCTGGCAGATGCGGATCGACACCCGGCTGTTCAAGCCCGGCCAGACCTTCGTCTGGACCCTCACGGCCCTGCCCGGCGGGATGAGCAGCACCAGCACGATCCTCATGGAGGATCCGGTCAAGCCGTGCGTGCTCGTGCCCGACGACACCCCCAAGACGACCGGCGAGCCGGAGCTCTTCGATCGAACGGCGACCACGAAGGGCCGCTCGCTCGCCGGCTACCGGGTGGACGGGAGGACGGTGGGCGAGGTCGTGCCGGAGATCGAGAAGCGCGGCCTGGAGGTCACATATCTGATCATGGATCCCAACCCCCGGAACCTCGGTGGCTTCGCCATTGATCCGCACAAGCAGGACGTCCCCGTCGGGAAGGACTGGATCGTCTGGGAGGCGGAGGAGTCCAGCCGGAAGTCCAGACTGATCCGCCTGCTCGTCACCAAGGAGCACCTCGACTGGAACCCGGTCTACGACGGCGGTTCGCGTGACAACGTGATCAAGGAATAGAACCCCCCGTACGGCTCCGCGGGGTGCGGAGCCGTACGGGGATTCAGGCGACCGGCTCGGCCACGGCGGGCTCGGCGTGCTCGGCGGGCCCGGTGACGTCGGCCGAGGCCCGGTCGCGGCGCAGGGAGTACACGCTGACCGGGACGCCGACCAGCACGATCGCCGCCGCGATCAGCAGCGTGAACCGGTAGGCCTCCAGGAAGGCGTGCAGCGGGGCGCCGCCGACCGCGCTCTGCCTGGCGCTCAGGATCGCGCCCAGGATCGTGATGCCGAGCAGGCCGAAGACCTCGCGAGAGACGTTGAGCACGCCCGAGGCCACGCCGGCCCGCGCGGGGGGCATCGCGTTCAGCACCACGTTGGTCAGCGGGACGAGCAGACCGGCGCCCGCGCCGTACAGCAGGAACCAGGGGAGCAGGTCGCCGTAGTGGGAGCCCTCGCCCGCGCTCGACAGCCCGCCGATGGCCACCGCCATCAGGCCGAGGCCGACGGCCACCGTGCCCGCGCTGCCGAAGCGCTCGGCGATCCTCGGTGAGACGCTCGCGATCACCGCCATGAGCAGGGCCATCGGCACGAAGCCCGCGCCCGCCTCGGTCGGGGAGAACCCGAGCGCGCTCTGCAGGTAGAGCGCGGTGAAGAAGTAGATGCCGAAGACGCCGAACGACCACAGGCCCATCGACAGCAGGCCGCCGCTGAAGACCCGCTCACGGAACAGGCTGAGGTCGATCATCGGCTGCGCCGTGCGGGACTCGACGGCCAGGAACGCGACGGCGGCCACCGCGAAGGCCGCGAAAGCCCCGAGGATCGGCGCCGAGGTCCACCCACGCGACTCGCCCTCGATGAGCGCGTAGGTGAGGGCGAACAGCGCCACGGCGGAGGTGGCCAGGCCGGGCAGGTCGAGGGCCCTCCGCCCGGACGCGGCCCGCTCGACCCTGATCGAACGCAGGCCGATCGCGGCCGCGACCACGCCGATCGGCAGGTTGATCAGGAAGATCCAGCCCCAGTCGGCGTTCTCGCTGAGGAACCCGCCGGTGAGCGGGCCGATCGCGAGGGCCAGAGCGCCGACCGCGCTCCAGATGCCGACGGCCGTCGCCCGCTCGCGCGGATCGGGGAAGATCCGCGGCAGCAGGGCCAGCGTCGACGGCGTCACCAGCGCGGCGCCGAGCCCCTGCACCGCCCGCGCCGCGATCAGCGTCTCCTGGCTCCCGGCGAGGCCCGCCGCCACCGACGCGAGCGTGAAGACCGTCAGGCCCGTGAAGAACGCGGTCCTGGGGCCGAAGACGTCCGCGAGGCGTCCGCCCGCGAGCAGCAGGCCCGCGAACACCAGGATGTACGCGCTCACGATCCACTCCAGTCCGGAGATCGTCAGCGCCAGATCCCGCTGGATCGTCGGCAGGGCCACATTGACCACGTTGTTGTCCAGGTAGGTCATGAAAGTCGCGAGCGACACCGCGACCAGCGCCCACCACCGTCCGGACATGTGTCCTCCTCTTGTACGAGGTACATGTACGACGTACATGTACGGTGCATAGGAGAACTTGTACGGCGTATAGTTGTCAAGTCCCGAGGAGGTAGGGAGGCTGCGGACCATGGCGAACACGGAGCGGCTGAGCCGCCTGAGTCTGATCGAGAAGGCCGTGGAGCTGGCCGACGCGGAGAGCCTGGAATCGGTCACGGTGCGCCGGCTCGCCCAGGAGCTGGGGGTGACGCCGATGGCCCTCTACTGGCACGTCAAGAACAAGGACCAGTTGCTCGTCTGCATCGCCGACCACCTGCTCGCCGAGGTCACGGCCGAGTCCGAGCCGTCCGCGCCGTGGAGCCTGCGGCTGCGGACGATGGTTGAGGCGCTGATCGGGGTGATGCGGCGGCACCGGTACATGCCGGGCCTGTTCGCGATGGTCGAGAAGCAGGAGCTCCCGAGGTTCAGCCGGGCGACCGACACCGCGCTCGATCTGCTCTCCCAGGCGGGGTTCACGCTGAGCGAGGGCTACGCCGTCTCCACCTACCTGCTGCACGGCGCGATGGCCCTGGTCGACAACGAGCCCGGCTGCCCCGGCGCGTTCACGGCTGAGCAGGCGGCCGAGATGCGACGGCAGAAGCGGCTGGCCCTGGAACGGCTCCCCGCCGACGAGTTCCCCCGCGTCGTCGCGTATGCCAAGACGATGGAGGAGGAGCCCGACCTCGACGCCTACTACGCGTTCGGCCTGGATCTCCTGATGTCCGGGGTCGAGGCCATGGCCGCGAAGAGGACGCCGAGCAGCGCGACGCAGAACAACACCAGATAGGTGGTGTGGAACCCCGCCATGAGTTGTCGCAGCGCGTCGGGGGACACCCGTGACAGCGTCCCGGCGTAGACCTGGTTCCGCAGCGCCGGCGCGACCGAGGCGGTCAGCACGGTCAGCGTCGTCGCGACGCTGAGCACGACGCCGACGTTCATGACCATCAGCCGGAAGCCGTTCACCACCCCCCGGCTCGCCTCGGGCAGCGCGCCCATGACCTGCGTCGTGTTGCCGGTGAGGAAGGCCCCGCTGCCGCACCCGCATACGAAGAGCCCGGCGCCGATCACCCAGTACGGCGTGGCCGGGCCCGCCGCGAGCGTGAGGACGAGCAGCCCCGACGCCGAGAGCGCGCACCCCCCCACCGACAGCGCGTACGGGCTCACCCTGCGGCCCAGCGCGCCCGCCAGCGGAGAGGCGAGGGTCATGCCCACGGGGACCGGCAGCACGGCGACGCCGGCGGCCAGCGCGTCGGCCCCGCGCGCGGCCTGGAAGTAGAGCCCGGCGAGCAGGATCAGCGACGAGCGCGCCAGCGCGTTGGCGAACGACGCCAGGTTGGCGCACAGCAGCATGCGCCCGCCGAACAACGTGAGGTTGAGCACCGGGTTGCGTGCCCTGCGCTCCACCGCGAACAGCGCGGGGACGAGCGCGGCGGCGGCCACGCCGGGCAACGGCTCGCCCTGGCTGATCGCGACCAGTACGGCCGACAGGGCGGCGAACACGATCAGGTTGCCCAGCGCGTCCACGGACTGCCGGGGGCCGGCCGGGACCCTCCGCAGCACGGCCGCGCCCCAGGCGAGCGCGACCACCCCCGCCGGGACGTTGATCCAGAAGATCCATCGCCAGCCGAGCGTGTCCGCGATCAGGCCGCCGAGGGTCGGCCCGGCGAGCTGGGCCACCGAGAGCGTGGCCATGTAGACGCCCATCCCCTGGCTGAGCCTGTCGGGCGGGAAGGCGGCGGTGACGATCACCGTGCCGTTGGCGAGGATCATGGCCGCACCGAGTCCCTGGACCGCCCGCAGGACGATGAGGACGCCGACGTCGGGCGCGATCCCGGCGAGCAGCGACGCGCCGGTGAAGAGGGCGAAGCCGACGAGATAGACCTCCCGCCTGCCGAGCAGGTCCGCGACGCGGCCGAAGAACACCAGCGTCGCGGTGCTGATCAGCAGGTGCGCGAGCAGGATCCAGCTCGACGCCAGCGGCCCGGCCTCGAAGTGCCGTACGACCGAGGGGAGAGCGACGTTCAGTGTGCTGGAACTGAGCCCGATGAGCACGAGGCCGAGCCCGGTGACGGAGCAGACCCTCCAGGCGTATCGGAGGGCGTTCGCATGCTCGGCGGAGCCGGGTTCCGGGGGGTTGTCGGCCATGCCGTCGATTCTGGCGTACGCCGTACGTCTCAATTGTCCCCGCAACCACTCACCGGACAGATGCGCCACCGAAGGCTGCGCTCCCCGTAGAAGGGAGCTTTTGACCATCCGTGCTTACTGATAGCGGAGATGCATATACGTGATGTTTAACGTGACAACCCCCATATGCAATAGCGCGTGTATCACATGCATCACTTCTGTTCTTCCGCGCACTTGGTGCGCTTCAGAAAGGGAAGTCTCGTGGCTATCAAGTTGCCGGGCGGACGCACCATCGGCCTGATGACGGCTGGTGCTCTGGCGGGGTCGGTCCTGGTTCTGGGTGGCGCCGCCACCGCCTCGTCGGCGAGTGACGCCGTGTTCTACGCGTGTGTGAACAAGAGCACGCGGTACATGCGCCTGGTGAACGCGACCACCACGTGCAAGACGACCGAGACCAAGGTGTCGTGGAACAAGACCGGTCCGCAGGGTCCGGTGGGTATCGGCGGCACCGGTCCGCAGGGTCCGGCGGGTCCGCAGGGTCTGCGTGGTCCCCAGGGCATGCGCGGCCCGCAGGGTGCGAAGGGAGCCACCGGCCCGCAGGGTCCCGCGGGTCCGCAGGGTCCCCAGGGCGCGAAGGGCGACACGGGCGCGAAGGGGGAGACCGGCCCGCAGGGGCCCGCCGGTCCGCAGGGCCCGAAGGGCGACTCGGGCGTGGGCGGCATCACCGTCAAGCAGGCCGACTTCAACTTCGGTATCACCGGTGGCACGACGAAGCTGAACTGCGACGGCGGCTATGCGACGGGCGGCGGCTACACCGGCACGAAGGTCATCGGGGAGATCACCACCAACGGTCCGATCGTCTCCGGAAACAAGCCCACCGGTTGGCAGGTCGGCGGGACCTCGACCAAGGGCACCGCGTACGTGATCTGCGCCACCGTCGGCGGTGGCGGCAACGCCGCCGCGCGCAGCGCCGGTGGCGATGACGAGAAGGCCGAGGACAAGACGCCGGCTCTCCAGACGAGGACTCCCAGCCCCACCGGCGGCAACTGAGGCGACAGAGAGGTGGTGGAGTCCGTGGGGGCTCCACCATGCTCGCGCCCCGGCTCTCCTGACCGCCCGGACTCACCGGTAGCGAAGATGCGCATACGTGATGTTTGGCATGACAACCGGCATAACACGTGGCGCGTGTATCACATGCATAACATGCGTGTTCTGCGCACTTGGTGCGCTTCAGAAAGGGAAGTCTCGTGGCTATCAAGTTGCCGGGCGGACGCACCATCGGCCTGATGACGGCTGGTGCTCTGGCGGGGTCGGTCCTGGTTCTGGGTGGCGCCGCCACCGCCTCGTCGGCGAGTGACGCCGTGTTCTACGCGTGTGTGAACAAGAGCACGCGGTACATGCGCCTGGTGAACGCGACCACCACGTGCAAGACGACCGAGACCAAGGTGTCGTGGAACAAGACCGGTCCGCAGGGTCCGGTGGGTATCGGCGGCACCGGCCCGCAGGGTCCGGCGGGTCCGCAGGGTCTGCGTGGTCCCCAGGGCATGCGCGGCCCGCAGGGCCCGAAGGGTGACACGGGCGCGAAGGGCGACAAGGGCGAGACCGGCCCGCAGGGCCCCGCCGGTCCGGCGGGTGCACGCGGACCGGAGGGACCTAAGGGCGACACCGGCGCTACCGGCCCCAAGGGGGACAAGGGCGACACCGGTCCCAAGGGTGCAGAGGGCGATCGTGGTCCCGCCGGTCCCAAGGGCGCCGAGGGTGATCGTGGTCCCGCCGGTCCGGCGGGTCCCGCGGGCGCCAAGGGTGACACCGGTCCTCGCGGCCTGCCCGGCGAGGACGGCAAGAGCGCCTGCGAGATCTGGAAGAAGGGCACCTGCGGCGCCAAGGACGAGGCCGACTTCCTGAAGTGGCTCAAGGGTCAGGGCGGTTCCGGCGGTGACGCCCCCACCCTGAGCTCGCGGATGGCGAGCCAGTTCGTCTCGGGGAACGGCGGGTCCGTCTCCTGCGCGGCGGGTGAGACGGTCACCGGCGGCGGCTACAAGGTCGGCTCGAGCAAGACCGTCACGGGCAGCTACATGAGCGGCAACGGCTGGAGGGTCGAGCTGACGGGCAACGGCGGCGGTGGCGGCGACAACGGCATCGTCTACGCCATCTGCACCAAGATCTCCTAAGGGCGTGCCGGCGGAGTCCGTGGGGCTCCGCCGCCGCGCCGCCCATGCTTGCCGTACGCGACGAGGCGTTGGCGTACGGCGACTGCGAAGGCCCTTCCGGAGGGGTTACCGGGAGGGCCTTCGTCGGTTCCGCGACCAGAGACGCCCGGCAGCCGGTGGTTCCCACAGGGCGACGACTCAGGGAAGCAGTGTCAGCGCGAGGCAGTGGCGAGGCCTGATGACGGAGAAGTCCCGTCGATCGAGAGTGGCGACGCGCCGGACACCGAGCCGCTCGGCCAACGCGACCACCGAGGCGTCCGCCGAATCGAGTCGTAAGGCAGGATAGGCGCGCACCAGTTCGGCCATGCGACGCAGATCGCCGGGGGTGATGACGACGAGGGTGAGATCGCCGCTGCTCGTGGCGGCGTGAAGCTGTTCGAGGAAAGCCGCGTGAGCTACGGGGCCGCCGTACTTGTTGATCAGCCAGCACGCCTCGATCAGGACGGTGATGGGCAGCAGAAGCGGGCCGGGAAGCTCTTCCAGCAGGCGTACGCACGTCTGGTGGTGCTTGTCGCCGCGATGAGCGGCGGCCACAAGCGGGCCTGTATCAAGCAGGGTCGTCACACTGGTCTAGTGAAGTGCTCGCGAAGATAGTCTTCAGCGCATTCGGCCAGATCCGCTGGGCCGTCATCGAGAATCCCCGCGAACGAGATACGTCGGCGAGCTTCCCGGATCGGCACAAGCCCTTCCCGGTCACGGTCACAAAGCTGCCGCGTTTCCGGAATGTAGTGGGTCAATTCGGGGTCGGTCTCCACCAAGCGCAGCAGACGACGCGCCTGGTCGGGCGGAAGCTGATCGACCAGGTGATGCAGTTCGTTGTGCGCAGGAGTCGCCACTCCACGAGTGTACGACACGCGTTATGAATCAGGCAGGGATCGTAAGTCAGCCGCGCATCACGCCCGTGACAGGGCTTCCGCCTGTTCAACCCTGGTGTGAATAATCCTCCCCGCGGACCGGCGGAAACCCGGAGGGGCGGTAGCGGCCGGAGAGGCGGGCGAGTTTGAGGCTGAGATGCAGGCTCAGCCGTTCTCCGCCGTCCCTGAGGTCGGTCTCCGCCAGTTCCTCCACCCGCCGCAGCCGGTAGTAGAGCGACGTGCGGTGCAGGCGGAGCCTGCGGGAGACGGCCTGGGCGTTGCCGGCGAGGTCGAGGTAGATCTCCAGAGTCTCCAGCAGCGGCCGGTGCTGGGCCTCGTCCAGCAGCCGTGCCAGCCCCGGGTGGAGGTTGCCGTGCGGCATGCCGGCCAGCATGCGGTAGACGCCGAGACGGCCCCACTCGGCCGAGCGCCCGAACTCCGGCACCTTCGCGGCGATCTCGGCGGCGTGCAGGGCCTCCTCGTACGACTCGGCCGCGAGGGAGAGCGAGGGGCGGGGCGAGCCGATCCCGACCAGGACGGGCGTCCCGAGGGCGGCGTGCATCTCCTCGGGGAAGGCGCCGGTGCCCGCGGTGAGCAGGACGGCGTGGTCGTAGCGCACCAGGTGGAGGGGATGGTGCCTGACCAGGCGCCGCCGCAGGGCCAGCAGCCCGCGCTCCAGCGTCAGCCGCAGGGTCTCGTCGGCCTCGCCGCCGGCGGGCCGGGCGACCGCCACGGTCACGGGCACGCCGTGCGGGAACGCGCCCGCCTCGATCAGCGTCCTGTCGGCGTCGGGTTCGCGGAGCAGCAGCCCGGTGACGGCCTCCAGTTCGCGGCGCGAGGCGAGTTCGGAGGCCAGGCTCTCGTGGAACAGGGTCATGGCCAGGGTGGGCGCCGTCTCCGCCGCGACCGCGATCTCCGGCTCGGTCATGGCCGGGGCCGCGTCGATGAACCAGAGGAAGCCGAGCGACAGGCCGTCGTGCCGTACGGGAACGCAGACGCGCGGCAGCAGGCCCAGTTCCGGTGCGCCGGGGGTGCGCAGCGGCCCGGTCGCCTCGTGGATGCCCGCCGAACGCAGGAAGTCGCGCACGTCGGGAGTGGTGTGGCGGCGCAGGATCGACTGGCGGCGGACGTCGTCCATCGGCCCGTCCTGCTCGCTGTAGGCGACGACACGCTGGCGGCCGTCCTCGAGCAGCAGGGGTCTTTCCAGGCGAAGGGCGAGCTCGTCCACGATTCGCTGCAGATCCATCACTCGGCCTCCACCTGGACGCTTCGACATCTGTAGGGGAAGCGCCCGCTGGTCTTCCCTACAAGTGACCGATGATCTGCGTCAATAGTCGCGTTAGCGTCATAATTCGTGAAACTCTCAAAAACGCTGTTCCCGGGCATAGTGGCGGCCATCGCGCTCGCCCCGCTCGCGCTGACGGCGGCCCCCGCGTCCGCGGCCCCCGGCGAGGACCCCGACCTTCCCTGGCGTCGTGATCACTGGCCCCAGATCCAGCCCTGGCAGCGCGACCAGCCGGACGAGGCGCAGAACCTGCGCGGCCGCCCGTCCCGGGTCGTGGCGCCGATCGACCCGCAGAACTGGAAGAACCCCGACCACATGACGTGGGCGGACTACCGGAAGATCCCGGGCACCGACTGGGCGAACCCGGCGGTCAAGGGCTCCGCGCGCACCTTCAAGGGCGCACTCGTGCTGGTGGACTATCCCAACCAGCCGTTCGTGGTCACCCAGCCGCGGAACTCGACGGTCTTCGGCAACCCCAGCGCCGAGGCCCACGACATCCCCCGCGACCGGGTCGCCAAGTTCTACCAGGACTTCCTCAACACCCCCAACGAGCTGAACAAGGGCCACACGCTGCACGAGTACTGGATGGAGGACTCCGGCGGCCGTTACGGCGTCGATCTCACCGCGTTCGGCCCCTACACGATGCCGGGCAAGTCGCACGAGTACGGCATGGAGTATCAGCGGGACGCCTGCCCGGCGGGGGACGACTGCACCAGGAACCTGCGTACGGACGGCAACACGGCCTGGCTGAACGACGTCGGCCAGGAGGTGGCGGGCCGGTTCGACTTCGTCTTCTACCTGAGCGCCGGCCAGGACGAGTCGTCGACCTGGCAGGAGTTCGGCATGATGAAGTTCCCCACCAAGGAGGACGTCACCGACGAGTTCGGCCCGCCGGACCCGAACCTGCCCAACTGGTCCAGGACCCGCTACGTGGACTGGACGTCGTGGGCCGCGGGCTCGACGTTCTGGCCGAACGCGCGTTTCGGCGTCGACTCGGTCCAGACCGAGAGCTCCGGGATGGGGACGTTCGCCCACGAGTTCAGCCACATCATGGGCATCGCGGACAACTACAACAACCCGTACGGCACGCCGATGCGCCGGGCGTACACCGGCATCTGGGAGATGCTCAGCCGCGGCAGCTTCAACGGCCCGGGCGGCCCGCACAGCCGCTGGCTGATCCCGCCCACGGCGGGCGCGTCCATGGGCGCCCAGCACATGCTGCGCAACAAGATCAAGCTGAACATGGTGGACGAGCGGCACGTCCTCCGCCTGTCGCGTGACGCCCTCGCGCAGTCGGGCCTCGTCGTCGCCAACGTCACGGCTCGCGCCGTCCAGCCGGGCGAGAACGGCCTGACGGGCCTGAACATCGCCTTCGGCACCGGCGACAGGTCCACGGGTTCGTGTAACACCGCGACCGACCCGCTGTGCGACGGCGGCGGCTACGACAACTACACGATCGAGGTCGTCGACCGGATGGGCAGCGACTCGTTCACCCCCGACGCCGGCGTGCTGCTGGCCAAGACAAAGGACCAGGACAGGGCGCCGTTCGAGTGGGTGATCGACGCCAACCCGCAGGACATCGGCATGACCGACTACGTGCTGCCCGACGGCACCAAGGTCCCGATCACGATCGGCGACTACCGGCAGCTCGCCGACGCCCTCTTCCACGCCGGCACCGACTCTGGCAGCCGGTACGAGTACGTGGACCAGGCCAACCGCCTGCACTTCTACGTCATCGACCCGCATCGCGGCCGCGACGGGACCCTGTCGTACACGGTCGCGGTCCGCTCGCTCGACGGGCCGGGCCCGCAGAAGCGGGGCGTGAAGCTGCTTCCCGGCGCCGGGATCCCCGCGGCCGGCAAGGGCCTGTCGACCTGCCGCTTCCCGCTGTTCAACACCGGAAAGGCGGCGCCCGCGCAGGGGCAGCACCCCGAGGACGCCGGCGAGTACCTGAACAGCGACGTCTACCGCCTGCAGGCGAAGGTCGAAGGAAAGGGCTGGTCGGTGATCACGCCGAACGCCCTCACCGCGGTCGGCTTCGGCGAGCACGACGACGTCGCCGTCCACGCGCAACGTGCCGACGGCGGCAGCCGCCTGGCCACCGTCACGCTCACGGCCACCTCGGAGAGCGACCCCGCCAGGACCGCGACGGCGAAGTGCCACGTCATCGGTCTGTAGACCGGCCGCATGACAGGCGAAGGGCCCTTCCGGACCGGCCGGAAGGGCCCTCGTTCACAAGAACTCAGCCGAAGACGCGCGGGAGCGCGGACGCGTGGACCTCGCGAAGCTCCTCGACCGGGACGTCGAGGACGCCCTCGACCGTGAGCGCGGAGCCGCCGGTGAGGCCGAGCCCGGAGCAGGGCACCTCGTGGCGGGCGCACAGATCGGCGAGAGCGTCGAACGCCTCGGGCCGCACGCACACCAGCGCCCGCGCGGCCGACTCGCTGAACAACTCGACGAAGGCGTCCTCGCCCGGCAGGGTCACCGTGCAGCCGACGCCCTGGGCCAGGCACGCCTCGGCCAGGCCGACGGCGAGACCGCCGTCGGACAGGTCGTGCGAGCCCTCGATCAGCCCGCGGGCCGCCGCCTCGGTCAGCACCGCCGCAAGGCCGCGCTCGGCCTCCAGGTCCGCCTGCGGCGGCAGCCCGCCCAGGTGGCCGTGGACGACGTGCGCCCACTCCGACCCGCCGAACTCCTCGCGGGTCTCGCCCAGCAGCAGGACGCGCAGGCCGGGGGCGGTGAAGCCGGACCTGACCCGCTGCGCCACGTCGTCGATCACGCCGAGCACGCCGACCACCGGCGTCGGGTTGATCGCGGTCGAGCCCGTCTGGTTGTAGAACGACACGTTGCCGCCGGTCACCGGGACGCCGAGGGTCCGGCAGGCGTCGGCGAGCCCGCGTACGGCCTCGGAGAACTGCCACATGACCTCGGGGTCCTCCGGCGAGCCGAAGTTGAGGCAGTTGGTGACGGCGAGCGGCTTCGCGCCGGTCACCGCCACGTTGCGGTACGCCTCCGCCAGCGCGAGCTGGGCTCCCGTGTACGGATCGAGCTTCGCGTAGCGGCCGTTGCCGTCGGTGGCGAGCGCGATGCCCCGGGTGGTCTCCTGGGCGCCGGGCATGACCTCGGAGATCCGCAGCATGCCGGCGTCGGCGGGCTGGGCGAGGACCGTGTTGCCCCGGACGTACCGGTCGTACTGGGAGGTCACCCATTCCTTGGACCCGAGGTTGGGCGAGCCGAGCAGGGTGAGCAGCGTCTCCCGCAGGTCCTCGGGCCGGGGCAGGCGCTCGGGGCCGTCGGCGTTGAGCGCCGCCTGCCCGGCGGGCTCGTGGAACGGGCGCTCGTAGACCGGGCCCTCGTCGGCGGCCGTGCCCGGCGGGATGTCGACGATCACTTCGCCGTCCCACGTCATGACGAGCCTGCCGGTGTCGGTGACCTCACCGATCACGGTCGCCGGCACGTCCCACTTGTCGCAGATCGCCATGAAGGCGGGGATGTCGTCGGGCGTGACGACCGCCATCATGCGCTCCTGCGACTCGCTCATGAGGATCTCCTCGGGCCGCAGCGTGGGGTCGCGCAGCGGGACGAGGTTGAGGTCGACCTCCATGCCGCCGGTGCCCTTGGCGGCCAGCTCGGTCGTGGCGCAGGACACCCCGGCCGCGCCGAGGTCCTGGATGCCGACGACCACGTCCGCCTGGTACAGCTCCAGGCAGCACTCGATCAGCAGCTTCTCCATGAACGGGTCGCCCACCTGCACGGCGGGCCGCTTGGCCTGCGACTCGTCCTCGAAGGTGGCCGACGCCAGCACCGACGCGCCGCCGATGCCGTCCGCGCCGGTCCGCGCGCCGAACAGCACGACCTTGTTGCCCGGCCCGGGGGCGGTGGCGAGCTTGATCTGGTCCTTGCGCAGCAGGCCGACGCACAGGGCGTTGACCAGCGGGTTGCCGATGTAGCAGGGATCGAAGGCGACCTCGCCGCCGATGTTGGGCAGGCCGAGGCAGTTGCCGTAGTGGCTGATCCCCTCGACGACCCCGGGCAGCACCCGGCGCGTGTCGGGCTGGTCGGCCCCGCCGAAGCGCAGCGCGTCCATGACCGCGACGGGCCGGGCGCCCATCGACATGATGTCGCGCACGATGCCGCCGACGCCGGTCGCCGCGCCCTGGTGCGGCTCGACGTACGACGGATGGTTGTGCGACTCGATCTTGAAAGTGGCGGCCCAGCCGTCGCCGATGTCGACCACGCCGGCGTTCTCGCCCATGCCGACGAGGAGGGCCTCCGACTCGGGCGCCTTGGTCCCGAACTGCCGCAGGTGCACCTTCGACGACTTGTAGGAGCAGTGCTCGCTCCACATCACCGAGTAGATGGCCAGCTCGGAGCTGGTCGGACGGCGCCCGAGGATCTCGCGTACGCGCTGGTACTCGTCGTCCTTCATGCCCAGCTCGGCGTACGGCTGGCGCTCGTCCGGCGTCTCCAGCGCGCGCCTCACGGAGTCCGTGTTCATTGGTCGCTCACCGCTCCTCGTTCGCTCCGCGGCGTCCCTCGTCCCTCGGCCCGCCACTCCGCTCACTGCGCCGGGTTCGCTCCCGGTCATGCGTTCACCAGTCTCTTCAGGATCGAAGTGAAGAAGTGGCGGCCGTCCACGCTGGGCGCGCCGGTCAGGTCCTCGACCGCGTGCTCCGGGTGGGGCATGAGGCCGACGATGTTCCCGGCCTCGTTGGTGATGCCCGCGATGTCGTTGAGCGAGCCGTTCGGGTTGCCGCCGGCGTAGCGGAAGACCACCCGGCCCTCGCTCTCCAGCGCCGCGAGCGTGTCGGCGTCGGCGACGTAACGGCCCTCGCCGTGCTTGATCGGCAGCACGATCTCCTGGCCGTCGGTGAAGTCCGCCGTCCATGCCGTACGCGTGCTCTCCACGCGGATGCGCTGGTCGCGGCAGATGTAGTGGAGGCCCTCGTTACGGGTGAGCGCGCCCGGCAGCAGGTGCGCCTCGCAGAGGATCTGGAAGCCGTTGCAGGTGCCGAGCACGGGCAGCCCGGCCTGGGCGGCCGGGATCAGCTCGGTCATGAGAGGGGAGAACCGGGAGATCGCTCCGCAGCGAAGATAGTCGCCGTAGGAGAACCCGCCGGGCAGGAAGACGGCGTCGACTCCCTTGAGGTCGTGGTCGGCGTGCCACAGCGGCACGGCCTCCGCTCCGGCCAGCCGTACGGCTCGCGCGGCGTCCTGGTCGTCGAGTGTTCCGGGAAAGGTGACGACGCCCACCCGGGCAGCGCTCATGACAGTATTCCCTCCAAGGCGCACGCCACCGTCTCATGTGCCGGACGGCGGTCAGTAGCGGTACACCTCAGGGTATCGGAGCCGCCAAATCGGCTCCCTCGCGGAGGCCATTCCCGATCACCCGTCACACCGGGGCTCCCGAGCGCCCGGCGCGGTGTGTCGCCGGGGTCCTCAGACCCCGGCGAGGTGCCGATCGAGGGTGAGGTGATGGGCGATGGCGTCCTCGTCCCAGTCGAGCTCTTTGCACAGGCGCACAGTGGTGCCGCGCCCGGGCGTGATGTCGAACGAGAGATCGTCCACGACGGCGCGCATGATCAGAATGCCCCGTCCGTTCTCGGTCTCCGCCGGCGGATATTGCCGGGGAATCATGTGCAGCCCCTCGCCTTCGTCGGCGACGCGCAACTCGCAGCGGCCGTTGCCAATGGTGGCCATGACCTCGTAACGGTTGGCAGGACCACCGTGCCGTACCGCGTTGGCGCACGCCTCGGACGTCGCCAGGAGTATGTCGGACACGCACTCCTCGGTCACTCCGAGAGACCGGAGCGCGTCTCCCACCACCCGGCGGACCATCGGGATGCCGATCGCATCCCGTGGCATCGCCAGTGAGAACTCAATATCCACCGGACCCCTCCCCGGTGTCGAAGGTCACCAAGGTAGGTTTCCCCGATGAATCAGGGCTAACCGCAAAATCACGTCCCTGTTAATCAGGGCGTGCCGTATAGGTGGGTTCGAGAGGGACCGAAGCCCGATTAGGGGTTGATAAGCAGCGGGAATAGTGGTGTGAAATGCGCCACTTCACTGCTCGACATGGATCGCGAAGTCCTCGATCACCGTGTTGGCGAGCAGGGTTTCGGCCATCTTTCGGACGTCCGAAAGTGCGGCCTCGTCGGCCGGGCCGTCCAGTTCCAGCTCGAACCGCTTGCCCTGCCGCACCCCGGCGACCCCGGAGAAGCCGAGTCGCGGCAGCGCCCGGGCGATCGCCTGGCCCTGCGGGTCGAGGATCTCCGGCTTGAGCATGACGTCGACGATGACGCGCGCCACGATGTTCCTCCAGTTCGAATAGGCCCGCCGGTTTCGGGGGTCCGCCTGGGTCAAGCCTAGTGCCGCCCCGCCGCCGCGCCCTCTGTGGCCCCGGCACCGGCGGGTGTGGCGTCTCACGGTCCGGGAATCGGAGAAGTGTGGACAGGCGGGCGAGGTCTTGCGCTAAGGGGTGTGACTTCTGCCACGATGTCCACATATGCGCCCGGTCGCCCACCCCAGCGGCCGTACGCCAGACGACCCGGCCTTCCTGCGGGGGTGACCCCACCCGCGGGGGCCCGACACGCACAGGAGTGGCACGTGACAGCCGACGCCCCTCGCGGTGTAGACGCACCCCCGGAGCTCGTCCAACTGCTCACCCCGGAGGGGGAGCGGGTCGAGCATCCCGACTACGACATCGAGCTGACCGCGGAGGAGGTCCGCTCTCTCTACCGTGACCTGGTCCTCGTCCGCCGCGTCGACCTGGAGGCCGTTGCGCTCCAGCGGCAGGGAGAGCTCGGCATCTGGGCGTCCCTGCTCGGGCAGGAGGCCGCGCAGATCGGATCGGGCCGGGCGCTCACGGACGCCGACATGGCCTTTCCGACCTATCGCGAGCACGGTGTGGCCTGGTGCCGCGACGTCGATCCGGTCAAGCTGCTCGCCCTGTTCCGCGGCGTGAGCAACGGCGGATGGGACCCGGCCGAGCACAACTTCCACCTCTACACGATCGTCATCGGCTCCCAGGCCCTGCACGCGGTCGGGTACGCCATGGGCGTCCAGCGCGACGGCGCCGAGGCGGCCACGATCGTCTACTTCGGCGACGGCGCGACCTCGCAGGGCGACGTGAACGAGTCCTTCATCTGGGCCTCGGTGTTCAACGCCCCCGTCGTCTTCTTCTGCCAGAACAACCAGTGGGCCATCTCGGAGCCGCTGGAGAAGCAGTCGAAGATCCCGCTGTACAAGAGGGCGTCCGGGTTCGGCTTCCCGGGGATCCGGGTCGACGGCAACGACGTGTTCGCCTGCCTCGCCGTGACCCGCCGGGCGCTGCAGAACGCCCGCGAGGGGCAGGGGCCCACGCTGATCGAGGCGTTCACCTACCGGATGGGCGCGCACACCACCTCCGACGACCCCACCCGCTACCGCCTCGCGGACGAGCTGGAGGCGTGGAAGCTGAAGGACCCCATCGAGCGGGTCAAGGCGTACCTGTTCAAGAACCAGCTCGCCGACCAGGAGTTCTTCGAGAAGATCGACGCCGAGGCGGACGCGCTCGGCAAGGACGTGCGCAGCCGGTGCCTGGCGCTGCCCGACCCGCCGCCCGGGGCTATCTTTGATCACGTGTACGCCGGCGCCCACGCACTCCTCGACGAGGAACGCGAGCAGTACCTGACCTACCTGGCGGGGTTCGAGCGATGACCACTCTGACTCTCGCCAAGGCGTTGAACGAGGGCCTCCGCCGCTCCATGGAGGACGACCCCAAGGTGCTCGTGATGGGAGAGGACGTCGGCAAGCTCGGCGGCGTCTTCCGCGTCACCGACGGCCTGCAGAAGGACTTCGGCGAGGACCGCGTGATCGACACGCCGCTCGCCGAGTCGGGCATCATCGGCACGGCGATCGGCCTGGCCCTGCGCGGCTACCGGCCGGTGTGCGAGATCCAGTTCGACGGGTTCGTGTTCCCGGCCGCCGACCAGATCATCACCCAGCTCGCCAAGATGCCGCTGCGGTCGCTCGGCACGCTCAAGCTGCCCGTCGTCGTACGCATCCCCTGCGGCGGCGGCATCGGGGCGGTCGAGCACCACTCCGAGTCGCCCGAGGCGTACTTCACCCACACCGCGGGCCTGCGGGTGGTCGCGTGCTCGAATCCGGCGGACGCGTACACGATGATCCAGGACGCCGTCCGCTGCGACGACCCGATCATCTTCTTCGAGCCGAAGCGCCGCTACTGGGACAAGGCCGACGTCGACCTCGCCGCCCCCGGCCTGCCGCTCGACCGCGCCCGCACCGTACGGCAGGGCCGCGACGTCACGCTGGTCGCGTACGGGCCCATGGTGAAGACCTGCCTGGAGGCCGCCGCGGCGGCGGAGGAGGACGGGCGGAGCGTCGAGGTCGTCGACCTGCGCTCGCTCAACCCCCTCGACGTGGACGTCCTGACCGAGTCCGTGACGCGGACCGGACGGTGCGTCGTCGTCCACGAGGCCCCGGTCTTCACCGGCTTCGGCGCCGAGATCGCGGCGCGTGTCACCGAGCGCTGCTTCTACAGCCTGGAGGCGCCGGTGCTGCGGGTGGGCGGGTTCTCCACGCCCTATCCGCCCTCCCGCCTGGAGGACCACTACCTGCCCGACCTGGACCGCGTGCTCGACGCCGTGGACCGCTCGTTCACATACTGAGGGGGGATCTGCCATGCTGCGCGAGTTCAGGCTCCCCGACGTGGGCGAGGGACTGACCGAGGCCGAGATCGTCAAGTGGCATGTCGCCCCGGGCGACTCGGTGAAGATCAATCAGACGATCGTGGAGATCGAGACGGCCAAGGCCGTCGTCGAGTTGCCGTGTCCGTACGAGGGCACCGTCTCCGCGCTGATGGCCGATGAGGGCCAGACCGTCGACGTCGGCGCCCCGATCATCTCGGTGGAGGACGGCGCGGGCGGCGACGGCGCCGGCCCGGGCCGGGAGGCGCTGGCCGACGACATGGTTCCGGACGTGCGGAAGGCCCAGGCTTCGGCCCACGCCCCTGCTCAGGATCCGGCGAAGGAGAAGCGCCAGCCGGTTCTGGTCGGGTACGGCGTCAAGACGAGCGCCACCCGCCGCCGCCCCCGCAAACCGGCGTCGCCCGCTCCGTCCGCGCCCGCTTCGTCCGCGCCCGCTTCGTCCGTGGCCGCCGCTGCGGTGCTGCCCGCCTCTGCACCGGTCGCGACCGTTGCGGCGACCGCGGCACCCGTGGCACCCGTGGCCCCGGCGGCACAGGCGGCACAGGGCAACGGCGCCGGGGCGTCCGTACGGGCGCGCGTCCTGGCCAAACCGCCGGTCCGCAAGCTCGCCAAGGACCTCGGCGTGGACCTGACCGCCCTGACGGGCACCGGCCCTCAGGGGTCGATCACCCGGGCCGACGTGGAGGCGGCGGTGGCGGCGCCCTCCCTCGCAACGGCCGGCGGGCGCGACACGACCGCGCGGGAGGAGCGCATCCCGGTCAGAGGGGTCAGGAAGGCGACCGCGCAGGCGATGGTGGCCAGCGCGTTCTCGGCCCCGCACGTGACCGAGTGGCTCCAGGTCGACGTGACCGAGACGATGGAGGCGGTCCGGCGGCTGCGTACGCTGCCCGAGTTCGCCGAGGTCAAGGTCTCCCCGCTGCTCCTGGTCGCGAAGGCCCTGATCACGGCGGTGAAGCGGCATCCGATGGCCAACGCGTCGTGGACCGGCGAGGAGATCGTGGTCAAGCACTACGTGAACCTCGGCATCGCCGCGGCCACCGATCGCGGGCTGATCGTGCCGAACATCAAGGACGCCGACGCGATGTCGCTGCCCGGCCTCGCCCGGGCGCTCGGTGAGCTCACCGAGCGGGCGCGGGCCGGGAAGTGCCAGCCGGCCGAGCTGAGCGGCGGCACGATCACGATCACCAACGTCGGCGTCTTCGGCGTCGACGCCGGCACGCCGATCCTCAATCCGGGAGAGGTGGCGATCCTCGCCGTGGGCCAGATCAGGGACATGCCCTGGGTGGTCGACGGGCAGCTCGCGGTCCGCAAGGTGACCACCCTGGCGCTGTCGTTCGACCACCGCGTGGTCGACGGCGAGCTCGGCTCCTACGTCCTGCGTGACGTCGGCGCCATGCTGGAGGACCCCCTCCGAATGCTCGCCTGGAGCTGATCGCCGCGCTCAAGTCGGCTGCAAGATTCGAACCAGTGAGGTTCAAGCGGCGATTCCTAGCGTTCTCGCCTGTGATCCTCATTTCGATCGACCGGCGGGACACCACCGTGTGCCGCGTCCTCCCGAAGATCGAGCGCCTGGGCGGCTCCGTGACCCGGTGGGACAACGGTGCGTGTCCCGCCGGGTCGCGGGTGACGGCCGTCGCCGCCGCGTCGCGGGTGACGGTGGCCGTCACGGCCGGCTCGCGGTGACCGCCGTGCCCGCGACCGCGTTCGCCGTGGTCCTCGCCGAAGCCGTCGAACTGCTGCGTGACCTGCTCCGCCGCCGTACGGCCGTCCTCGCGGCCGTCCCCGCCCCGCCTGACGGCGGCGTGCCCGTGCCGGCCGGGCATCCTGCCGCCGGATATCTGGTCACGGTGGACCGGGTGCGCCTGCGGGTCGCCGAGGCGCTCATGCTGGTGTGCCGGCCGCCGCACGGTGACCGCGCCGAGGGGTGCCTGCTCGAAGAGATCGTCGAGCAGTGTCTGCTGATGAACGAGACGCTGGAGGACCGCGAGCCGCTCGACGAGAGCGACCTGCGGGCCGCCGCCGAGGATTTCCGCGCCGGCCACGGCCTGCGCGACCGCGCGGCCACGCTGGCCTGGCTGGTGGAGCTGCCGTTGTCCGGCGAGCAGTTCGAGGCGTTCATCGGCGGGATCGCGCGGCGGCGGCGCTTCCGGCGGCGCAAGGAGGCCGAGCTCGCGCGGGGCCATCTCGCGGCCAACCGCTGCGACTTCGACCGCGTACGCGCCCTGTGGGTGACGGGCCCGCAGCCGGTGAACGGGGAGTGGCTGCGTGGCCCGGCCGGCCTGGTGGGCTGTGGGGAGGCGGTGATGACCGTGGGCGAGCGGTGGGCCAGGGACCTGCCCGCGCCCCTGCGCCACGCCGCGCACGACACGCTGGTCGGCCCGACAGCGTACGGCGCCGGCTTTCTGACCGGGATCGTGCTGGAGCGCCGGGTGGCGCGGGACGACGACGCGGAGACACTGGCCGCGGCGGGCGCGGACGCCTTCCGCGAGTGGCTCGCCGCACGGCGCAGGCGGGCCTCCGTCGAGTGGCACTGGCTGTGAGCGGCGCCGTCCGAGGCGTCCGTCGTGGGCGCCGGCGTCATGCGGGGGCGGCGGTCCGCTCCGCGGGCGTGGGGGATGAGAAGATGAACGCCGTCAACGGTGCGGCCGCGGGCCGCGTGAGCCTCGTCCCAGGGGGAGTGCATGTTCCGCCACGTCGTGCTGCTGAAGTGGACCGATGACGCCACCGAGGAGCAGCGCGCCGAGGTGGCCAGGCGGCTGGGCGGGCTGCCGGACGTCATCTCCGAGTTGCGTTCCTACCAGATCGGCCCGGACGCGGGCGTCAACCAGGGCAACTTCTCCTTCGCCGTGGTCGCCGACTTCGACTCCCCGGAGGACTACGTCGTCTACCGGGACCACCCGGCCCACCGGGCCGTGATCGACGAGTGCATCACGCCGATCCTCGCCGCCCGTGCGGCCGTGCAGCACGTCCTCTAGGGTCACCCCTGCGCGTGCAGTGATTCGACCGCTTCGACCAGAGGAGCGAGCCGGGGGTTCCGGGCCGCCTGGTCGAGGGCTTCCCGCAGGGCGGCGTCGTTCGTGGGCCGGGCCTCGGCGAGCAGCGCCAGGCCCGCGGGGCTGACGTCGGTGTAGATCCCACGGCGGTCGGTGGGGCACAGGTAGCGGGTGAGCAGCCCGCGCTCTTCGAGCCGGGTCACCAGGCGCGTCGTCGCGCTCTGGCTGAGCACCACGGCGTCGGCGACCTGCTTCATCTGCAGGTGGCCGCCGGGGCCGTCGTGCTGCCGGCTGAGCGTCTCCAGCAGGGAGTATTCCCGCACGCTCAGGCCGTGCTTGCGCTGCAGGGCGCGCTCGATGTGCGCCTCGATCTTCTCGTGCAGCAGGGAGAGGGCGCACCAGCCCTGCGCGAGAGCGGTGAGGGCGGGATCCGTGGCCGTCATCGACTCTCCCTCCGTTCGCGTGTGACCCAGACGAGGATACTCCACTCATGCAATAGCCCGCGCTTGCAAGTATTAAGCGTGTGCAACTATTGTCTACGCCTGTTACTGGCTCTTGCAATCGTTGGGGGATCTCCATGCCTCTCGCACTCGTAGCCCTCGCCATCGGGGCCTTCGGGATCGGGACCACCGAGTTCGTGATCACAGGGTTGCTTCCGCAGGTGGCGTCCGACCTCGGGGTCTCCATCCCGACCGTCGGCCTGCTCGTCACGGGCTACGCCCTGGGCGTGGTGGTCGGCGCCCCGCCGATGACCGTGCTGGGGACGATCATGTCCCGCAAGCGCGTGCTGATGCTGCTGATGGCGCTGTTCATCGCCGGCAACCTGCTCTCGGCCCTCGCGCCGGGCTTCGGGGTGATGCTGGCCGGCCGGGTGATCGCCTCGCTCGCGCACGGCGCGTTCTTCGGTATCGGTTCCGTGGTCGCGGCCGAACTGGTCGCCCCCCACCGGAGGGCCGGGGCGATCGCGCTGATGTTCACCGGTCTGACCGTGGCCAACGTCGTCGGCGTGCCCCTGGGCACCCTGGTCGGCCAGGTCGCCGGCTGGCGGACGACCTTCGCCGGCGTCGCCGGGCTCGGCGTCCTCGGCCTGATCGGCATCGCCGTGCTCGTGCCCGAGATGCCGCGCCCCGAGGGCGTACGCCTGCGTCACGAGGTGGCCGCTCTCCGCGACGTCCAGGTATTGCTGGCGATGGGCATGACCGTGCTCGGGTTCGGCGGCGTCTTCGCGGCAATCACGTACATCGCGCCGATGATGGTCCGGGTCGCGGGCTACCCCGAAGGGGCGGTGACCTGGCTGCTGGTCCTCTTCGGTCTCGGCATGGTCGCCGGCAACCTCGTCGGGGGAAGGTTCGCCGATCGTGCGCTGATGCCGATGCTGTACGTCTCGCTGGGCGCCCTCGCGGTCGTCCTCGCCGCCTTCACGCTCACAGCGCACAGCAGGATCCTCGCCGCGGTGACCATCGCCCTGGTCGGGGCGCTCGGCTTCGCCACCGTGCCGCCGCTGCAGAAGCGCGTGCTCGATCTGGCCCACGGCGCACCGACGCTGGCCTCGGCGGTCAACATCGGCGCCTTCAATCTCGGCAACGCACTGAGCTCCTGGCTCGGCGGCCTCGTCATCGCGGCGGGCCTGGGCTACACCGCGCCCAACTGGGTGGGCGCCCTCCTCACCGCCTCCGCACTCGTGCTCGCCGTTGTCTCGGCCGCCCTCGAACGCCGCTCCACCGTGGTCGTGACCGCCTGACCTTCTCGCCCGTGCACCCGCTCGCCCGTGCACCCGCTCGCCCGTGCACCCGCTCGCCCGTGCACCCAGGCCTCTCGCGCTCCCGGGCATGCTCGCGCGGAGGGCGGCGGGGCAGCGCCCCTCGTCCTCCCGTTCCACCCACGTGCCTTGCCGGACGATCACCGGTGCCAGGCGGTGACGGGTCCGTCTTGTGCCGCTTGCTGGAATCTCATTTCGCCGCACACTCTCGCCCTCCGGCGTGTGCGGGATCAAGGCCGTCTCCGATAACGATTCGGATACGCGAATTCGGTTCATGAATATGAACGGGCCGTGACCTGCGTCACGGTCTCCGTCCCGTCCTCCATGAGCCGTTGACCTGCGAACCCGCCATTGACGGCGGCAGGGGGGCGGGCGCATCGTAACCAGGCCAGGCGGTTGTCGGTCCGGGTGCCGCCGTTCACCCGGAGGTACGACGCGCGTGAACCAATTGGACTGGTACGTTCTCGGCGCCTATTTCATCGTCATGGTGGCGATCGGCGTCTACTCGCACCGGCGTATCGGCAATATCAGTGACTTCTTCACCGCCGGGGGCAAGATGCCCTGGTGGCTGGCCGGCATCTCGCACCACATGTCCGGCTACAGCGCCGTCATGTTCACCGGGTACGCCGGCATCGCCTACCTCTACGGCGCCACGTCGTACGTCACCTGGGCGTTCCCGATCGCCATCGGCATCGCGATCGGCTCGGTGCTGTTCGCGCCGCGGCTGAACCGGATCCGGTCGAAGCTCAGGGTCAGCTCCCCGCTGGAATTCCTCGCCAAGCGGTACAACGTGCCGACGCAGCAGGCGCTCGCCTGGTCCGGCGGCCTGCTGAAGATCGTGGACGTCGGCGCCAAGTGGGCCGCGATCGCCACGCTGCTGTCGACGTTCACCGGCCTGTCGCTCAACCAGGGCATCCTGATCACCGGTGTCGTCACCGCCGTCTACTGCACGGTCGGCGGCCTGTGGGCCGACGCGCTCACCGACTTCGGGCAGTTCGTCATCCAGCTCCTCGCCGGCGTCGTCATGCTGGTCGCCGTCCTCGCCAAGCTCGGCGGCATCGACGCCATCGGCGGGATGTGGGATCGCCTGCCGGAGGGACACGCGCAGCCGCTCAACGGTCCCTTCACCGTGACGTTCCTGCTCGCGTTCCTGTTCATCAAGACGTTCGAGTACAACGGCGGCATGTGGAACCAGGCCCAGCGGTACATGGCCGCGCCGAACGCGGCGCAGGCGGCCCGCGGCGCACGGCTGTCGGCCGTGCTGTGGGCGATCTGGCCGCTGCTGCTGTTCTTCCCGATGTGGGCCGCGCCGCTGCTGGTCCACGCGACCAAGCCGGACGCGAGCGACTCCTACGCGCTGCTGACCACCCAGCTCATCCCGCACGGCCTGCTCGGCCTGGTGATCGCCGGCTTCTTCTCCCACACGATGGCGATGGCCTCCTCCGACGCCAACGCGATCGCCTCGGTCTTCACCCGCGACGTGATCCCGGTGCTGTCCCGCGCCGCGCGGGGCTGGGACACCCGGGCCGCCCTGGTCGCGGCCCGCGTCACCACGGTCGCGTTCATCGCGCTGTCGATGGCCGTGGCCACGCAGGTCAACAGCCCGATGCTGAAGGACATCATCACGGTCGTCATCAAGTGGGTGGCCGGTCTGATGGGCCCGATCTCGATCCCGCTGCTGCTCGGCATGCTGCCGCTGTTCCGCCGCTCCGGCCCGACGGCGGCGCTGATCTCGTGGGCGGCGGGCCTGTTCGTCTTCTGGCTCACCAACTACGGCGTGAGCGGCCTGTCGACCGCCGTGTCCACGGCCGCGCCCGTGGCCACCTCTCTCGTGCTTTTCACGATCATCGGCTTCGTCCGCCCGGAGAACACCCCCGAGCGCGAGGAACTGCTCCGGACCGTCAACACCGACGAGGACGGCGCCGCCCGGCCCCTCCCCGCGTCGGCGTGACGCGGTACGGCCGCCGCACCAGAGCGTGGGCGGCGGCCGTACCGGACCAGCAAGATCAGAAGGACTCTTCGGGCAGTTCCATGAGGTCCTGGCCGGTGGCGGCGAGCACGCGGCGCTCGGCGGCCAGCCGGGGCAGGACGGTCTGCGCGAAGAACGAGGCCGCGGCGACCTTGCCCGTGTAGAACGCCTTGTCCTCCTCCGAGGCGGACAGGGCGTTCAGCGCGACCTCGGCCTGACGCAGCAGCAGCCAGCCCAGCACCAGGTCGCCCAGCGCCATGAGGAACCGGGTGGTGTTCAGCCCGACCTTGTAGACCTCCTGCGGCGTCTCCATGGAGGAGATCGCCCATCCGGCCATCGTGTCGGCCATGGCCTTGACCTCGTCGGCCGCCTCGTCGAGCAGGCCGCGCTCGACCTTCAGCCGTCCGTTGCCCGCCTGGGAGGCCGCGAACGCCTTGATCTCACCGAGCAGCGACCCCAGCGCCGCGCCCTGGTTCTTCAGGACCTTGCGGAAGAACAGGTCCTGGCCCTGGATGGCGGTCGTGCCCTCGTACAGCGAGTCGATCTTCGAGTCGCGGATGTACTGCTCGATCGGGTAGTCCTGCAGGAAGCCCGAGCCGCCGAGGGTCTGCAGCGAGCGGGCCAGCAGCTCGTACGACCGCTCGGAGCCGACGCCCTTCACCAGCGGGAGCAGCAGGTCGTTGAGCGCCTCGGCGGCCTCGTCGCGGCGGCCCTCGAACTCCGCGATCTGGATCTGGTCCTGGATCGTCGCCGTGTAGAGCACCAGCGCCCGCATCGCCTCGGCGTACGACTTCTGCAGCATGAGCTCGCGGCGTACGTCCGGGTGGTGGGTGATGGCGACGCGCGGGGCGGTCTTGTCGCCCGAGCGGGTCAGGTCGGCGCCCTGGACGCGGTTCTTGGCGAAATCGAGCGCGTTGAGGTAACCGGTGGACAGCGTGGCGATGGCCTTGGCGCCCACCATCATGCGGGCGTGCTCGATCACCATGAACATCTGCCGGATGCCGTCGTGCACGTCGCCGACCAGGTAACCGATGGCGGGGTGCTTATCGCCGAGGGTGAGCTCGCAGGTCGTGGAGACCTTCAGGCCCATCTTCTTCTCGACGTTGGTGACGTAGACGCCGTTGCGCTCGCCCAGCTCGCCGGTCTCCAGGTCCACCAGGTACTTCGGCACGAGGAACATCGACAGGCCCTTGGTGCCGGGCTTGGCGCCCTCGGGCCGGGCCAGCACGAGGTGGAAGATGTTCTCGGCCATGTCGTGCTCGGCGCTGGTGATGAAGCGCTTGACGCCCTCGATGTGCCAGGTGCCGTCGGGCTGCCGGACCGCCTTCGTACGGCCCGCGCCGACGTCGGAGCCGGCGTCGGGCTCGGTGAGCACCATGGTCGCGCCCCAGCGCCGCTCGACGGCCATCTCGGCGAACCGCTTCTGCTCGGGGGTGCCGAGCTCGAACAGCAGGCGGGAGAAGGCCGGGCCGCAGGCGAACATCCACACGGCGGGGTTGGCGCCGAGCACCATCTCGGCCATGGCCCATACGAGGCTGCGCGGGGCGGGCGTGCCGCCGAGCTCCGGCTGCAGCTCGAGACGCCACCACTCGGCGTCCACCCAGGCCTGGTAGGAGCGCTTGAAGCTCTCCGGCATGGTCACGTCGTGGGTGGCGGGGTCGAACACGGGCGGGTGGCGGTCGGCGTCCTCGAACGAGTCCGCGATCGGGCCGGTGGCCAGCCGGTTGACCTCGTCCAGCACGCTTCGCGCGGTGTCCTCGTCGACCTCGGCGAACGGGCCGGTGCCGAGGATCTCCCTGCGGCCGAACACCTCGAAGAGGTTGAACTCCAGGTCGCGGAGGTTGCTCTTGTAGTGACCCATCTGTGTGCGCTCCTAGAACCGAACCCGGGGGTAACGTACTGGTCGGTAACTCTAAAGGAATGCTACCCGCGAGTAACCGCCCTTATCCAGGGTCTGTGCCACATATCGCACGGAATGAGGTCTCACAGCCGGTATCGTCCCATTGTGAGAGGGCCGCGATCCGCGGTCTTCCCGGACGAGGTGCCCGCCGTACCCGGACCAGCGAAGACGGTGGGCGGAAGGACATGGACCAAGTTCTGCAGATCGTCGGCGCCGTCCTGATTCTCGGCGCGTTCCTGCTCTCCCAGATGAACGTCCTCGACAACAGCTCGAAGATCTACCTCGTGCTCAACCTCGTCGGCTCCGCGGTGCTCGCGTGGCTCGCGTACGCGGACGACGACTGGGGATTCCTGCTGCTGGAGGGGGTCTGGGCCGTGGTGTCCGCGGTCAGCCTCGTCCGGGCGCTTCGACCACGGCGGGCGGCCACGTAACCCGTTTGACACCTTTGCCGGTGTCGGGATTGGGTGGGCGCATGATTGAGATCCAGACGACGACGATCGACTGCGCCCGGCCGTACGAGCTGGCCCAGTGGTGGAGTCAGGCCCTGGGCTGGCCGCTCGTCGACTCCGAGCCGGAGGACGACGAGGTCATGCTGGACCGTCCGGACGGCCCTCCGCACCTGCTCTTCATCCAGGTGCCGGAGGGCAAGACGGTCAAGAACCGGCTGCACCTCGACCTGAGGCCGACCGGGAACGGCACCCGCGACCAGGAGGTGGAGCGGCTGCTCGCGCTCGGGGCCAAGCCGTACGAGGACCACCGCACCCCGGACGGCGCCGGATGGGTCACTCTCCTCGACCCCGAGGGCAACGAGTTCTGCGTCTGCCGCGGCGCGGCGGAGCGGGAGGCCTGAGGCTCAGGCGCCCTTGGCGCGGCCGCGCATCGAGACCGTGAGAACGGCGGTGATCAGCAGCACGAGCGCGCCGCCCCACAACGCGTCCCAGGCCGCGCCGAAGACGCCCTCGCGGTCGATCACGAGCTGCACCGGGTACATCAGCGCCGCGGCGCCGAGGCCCGGATAGAGCGAGAAGCGCCAGGGGTGGCGCAGCGCCCAGAGGCGGGCCTGCCGGGTCACCCGGTCGCCGGCGTCCGGCTTGGAGATCGAGCCGATCGCCGCGACGAGGGCGAATACCGTGATGCCCGCGCACAGGGCCCAGGTCAGGTCGGCCGGGCCGGGCAGGATGACGCCCAGGAGGAAGCTCGTGGCCGCGACCGCCCCGCCGGACGTCGCCGCGGCCCGCCAGGGCGCGCCGCGCAGGGCCGCGCCGGCCAAGGACATCTCGTCCATTCGGGTCAGTTCGTTCATGACTTCAGAGTGCCCTTTTGGGCGTTTCCGCGGCATCGGGGAAGTCCCTGAGCCTCCCCTGACGCGCCCCGGTTAGTCTCCCGGCATGGATCTCGACTTTCGTACGGCCCGGCGTGAGGACGTCCCCGTCATCGTGGCGATGATCAACGATGACCCGATCACGGCATCCCGCCCGTCCTCCCCGGTGGACCCCGACTACCACGCCGCCTTCGAGGCGGTGGACGCCGACCCGCGCAACGAGCTGATCGTCGTGGAGTCGGGCGGTGAGATCGTCGGGACCATGCAGCTCACCTACATCCCCGGGCTGTCGCGCCGGGGCGGCGAGCGCGCGCAGATCGAGGGGGTCAGGGTCGCCGTGCCCCACCGCAACCGGGGGATCGGCCGGGAGATGCTGCGGTGGGCGGTCGAGCGGGCCAGGGAACGCGGCTGCGCGCTGGTGCAGCTGACGTCCGACAAGGCCCGCACCGAGGCCCACCGCTTCTACGGCTCGCTCGGCTTCACCGCCTCACACGAGGGGTTCAAGCTCGCTTTGTGACAGCGGGGCGACGTCGACGAAGTTGTCGTGGTAGACCGGGCCCCGGCCCATGTCGGCGTCCCGCTCGTCCACGAGCGCGTTGGGGTTCGCGCCGGCCGACAGCTTGGGCCAGTGGCCCTTCGGCGCCGCCACCACCCCCGGCGCCACCCGGTCGCTGACCTCCACGTACGCCCTGAACTCGCCGTTGCCGTTGAAGACCCGCGCGGCCTGCCCGTCCACGAGGCCGCGTGCGTCGGCGTCGGCCGGGTTGACCAGCACGGTGGGGCCCTTCGACCGCTTGCGCAGCTCCGGGTTGTTGGCGAACTGCGTGTTGAGGAACGTGTGCGCGGCCGGGGTGATCATGACGAGCGGGTGCGGCCGGTCGGCGGGAGCCGTACGGGCCGTGAGCGAGGGCACGTAACCGGCGACCCGCGGCAGCCCGTCGGCCTCCGCCTTCGCGGAGGCGAACTCCAGCCGCCCGCTCGGCGTCGGGAAGCCCTCGGTGAACGGCACGAACGGGTCGGCCACCCGCAGGCGGGCCCAGCCCTGCTTGCGGATCTCCTCCACGGTGATGCCCACCTGGGAGAGCGTCTGCTCGGCCAGTTCGAGGTCGGTGTCGTAAAGGGACGGCTCGGTCAGCCCCATCTTCCGGGCGAGCCGGCGGAACGTCTCGGTCGTGGACAGGCACTCGCCCGGCGGCTCGACGGCGGGCTCGTTCCACACCATGTACATGTGCCCGTAGCCGTGGTGCACGTCCAGATGCTCGATCTGCATTGTCGCGGGCAGCACGTAGTCGGCGTAGTCGACGGTGTCGGTGGGGAACTGCTCCATCACCACCGTGAACAGGTCCTCCCGCGCCAGTGCCGCCCTGATCCGATTCTGGTCGGAGGTCGAGCCGAGCGGGTTGGCCGCGTAGACCCACAGGCACTTGACCGACTCGTCCAGACCGTCGGCCAGCCGGGTCATGGTGAGCGTACGCACGGGGTGGGGGAGCAGGTCGTCGCGTGGATCGGGGCCCGCGGGCGCGTACCCCGAGGTGGAGTAGGCCACGCCGCCGCCGGGATACCGCCAGTCGCCGGTGACGCCGGGAATGCAGGCGATCACCCGCATCGCCGCGCCGCCGCCCGCGTGCCGCTGGATACCCATCGTGGCCCGGATGCCGGTCGGCCGGGTGTGCGCGAGCCGTACGCCGAGGGCGCGGATCCGCTCCTCCGGCAGGCCGGTGATCTCCGCCACCAGCTTCGGGGGATGCCTGCGGATCTCGGCCTCGAACTCGTCCCAGCCGGTCGTGTGCTCCTCGATGTACGCGCGGTCCTCGGCGCCCTCTTCAAGCACGACGTGCAGCAGGCCGAGCGCGAGCGCGGCGTCCGTGCCCGGCCGGATCGGCAGGTGCTCGTCCGCCTGGTCGGCCGTACGCGTGCGGATGGGGTCGATCGCCACGACGTACGCCCCGGCGGCGCGGGCGTCCTGGACGAACTTCCACAGGTGGTGGCCGCTGGTCAGCGTGTTGGTGCCCCACAGCAGGATCAGCCGCGACAGGGCGAACGTCTCGGGGTCCATGCCGCCGGGAGTCCCGTTGACGTACCGCAGCCCGTCGTTGCCGGCCCGCGCGCAGATGTTGAGGTCGTGCCGGGACGCGCCGAGGGCGTTCCAGAACCGCCGCCCCGCGTTGCCCGACTCGCCCTGGACGTACCCGAGCGTCCCGGTGCCCTGGTAGGGCCAGATCGCCTCGCCGCCGTGTTCCTCGACGATCGACGCCAGCTTGGCGGCGATCTCCGACAGCGCCTGGTCCAGGCTGATCCGCTCGAACCGGCCGGAGCCCTTCGGCCCCACCCTCTTCATCGGATGGAGGACGCGGTCGGGCGACCGCACCTGCTCCAGGTAGCGGTTGACCTTCACGCACAGGGCTCCGCGCGTGTAGGGGTGGTCGCGGTTGCCGCGCAGCCCGGCGGCCTCGCCGTCGCGTACGGTGACGACCCAGGAGCAGGTGTCGGGGCAGTCGAGCGGACAGGCGCCGAGGACGGGTAGCGACGTGCTCATGGCATCGACGTTAGCGTGCCGGCCGCGGGCGGTCTCTACCGGATTTCCCCGACGTACGCGATGTTCGCGGCGTCCTCGGGATCGGTGCTCGGCGCGCCGGCGAACCAGGCGTCCAGGATCTCCGTCAGAACCTGCCGGGAGGTGAGGCGGAGACTGAGCGCGAGCACGTTGGCGTCGTTCCACTCGCGGGCGCCCGCGGCGGTGGAGGCGTCGGCGCACAGCGCCGCCCGCACCCCCGCCACCTTGTTCGCCGCGATGGACGCGCCGGTGCCGGTCCAGCAGCACACCACGGCCTGGTCGGCGCGGCCCTCCGCCACGTCTCTCGCGGCGGCGGAGCAGCACCATGCCCAATCAGCCCGGTCACCGGGAGCCAATGCTCCATAGAGTGTGACTGAATGGCCGCGCCGTTCCACCTCGGCCGCAAGCACCGACGCGATGCCGTCGAGGCTGTCCGAGGCCAGGGATATACGCATGCCGTCAATTGTGGACACCGAGTGCGAAGATCGCACAGAATCGCTGGTGGTGAGAGGCATCAAGGAGCAGGACATAGCGCTGGACACTCCTGGCCAAGGAGCTGTCCTCGTCGTCGAGCCTCTGCTGCCGCAGCGGATCCGCCGTCCTTCCGACGCGTTGCGGTTCCTGCTCACGCTGCTGGCCCTCGGCGCCGTCGTGCTGCTGGCTCTGGCCCTGCAGCGCACGTTGAACGGCCTGGAGACCGACGTCCAGGCCGGCACCGGCCGCGCCCCCGAGGTGCTCTCGGCCGCCGCCGGGCTGCTGGGCGGCGTCGCCGTGCTCATCGTCCCGGTCGCGTTCGCCGTCGAACGGGTCTTCCACCGCGACGGCATGCGGGTCACCCAGGGGCTGATCGCCGCGATCCTCGCCCTGCTCGTGTCGTACGCGCTGGACGAGTGGCTCGTCCAGGCGGGCCCGGCCGATCTGGTTCAGCTGCTCACCGGCGGCAGGGAGGTCGAGCCGCTCAACACCGTGCTCACCCCCGCCATCGCGTACGCCACGGCGGTGCGGATGGGGCGGCGTCCCCACTGGCGGGCGCTCATGTGGGTCGCGCTCGGCCTCGACGTGTTCGCGCTCTTCACCGCCACGAAGGTCACCGCGCTCGGCGTGATCCTGACGTACATCGTCGGCCTCGCCGTGGGGTTCGGCACGCTGTACGGCATCGGCAGCGCCAACACCCGGCCGCCCGGCAGCGCCGTGCTGGCCGCGCTGCGCAGGCTCGGCTTCACGCCGGTCAGCGCGAGGCGGGTGGAGGACGACAGCTCGGGCAGCCGCCGCTACGTCGTCGGCCTGACCGGCGACCGCAGGATCGACGTGACCGTGCTCGACCGGGACCGGCAGGTGGCTGGCGTCCTCTACCGGCTGTGGCGGCGCTTCCTGCTGAACAACGAGACCCGGCGCCGCGCCATCCGCTCGCTGCGCGCCGAACTCGAACGCGAGGCCCTGATGGCGTACGCCGCGCAGGCGGCCGGCGTACGGCTGCCGCGCCTGCTGGGCACGAGCGAGGTCGGCACCGAGGCGGCGCTGCTCGCCTACGAGCACGTCGACACCCGGCCCGTGAGCGAGCTGGACGACGAGGAGTTCGACGACGAACTGCTGACGAGGATGTGGGAGCAGGTCCGGCTGCTGCACGCCCACCGCCTGGCCCACCGCCACCTCACTGGCGAGAGCATGCACGTCGACGCCGACCGGAACGTCTACCTCGTGGAGGCCCGCAGCGGCGAGATCGCCGCCGGCGACCTGCTGCTGCGTCTCGACATCGCCCAGCTGCTCGCCTACCTCGGCACCCGCGTGGGCGCCGAACGCTCGGTGCGGTCGGCGGCCCGGGTGCTGGGGGAGGACGTGCTCGCCGGGGCCATGCCGCTGCTCCAGCGGATCGCGCTGAGCCGCGACACCAGGACCGCCGCCCGCCGGGACAAGCGCCTGCTGCCCGAGATCCGCGAGCAGATCATCGCGCTCAAGCCCCGGGTCGAGGTGGAGGAGGTACGGCTCGAGCGGTTCCGCCCCCGGACGCTGGTGACGATCATCCTCAGCGTGATCGCGGCCTACCTGCTGCTTCCCCAGCTCAGCCGGGTCAACCTGGTCTCCATCGTCACCTCGGCCAACTGGGCGTGGAGCGGGGTGGCGCTGGTCGCGGCCGCGCTGAGCTACGTCGCCGCCGCGATCATGCTGCGCGGGTTCGTCCCCGAGCCGCTGCCGCTGGGGCGGACCATCCTGGCCCAGTTCGCCGGATCGTTCGTCAAGCTGGTCGCGCCCGCCGCGGTCGGCGGAGTGGCGATCAACACCCGGTTCCTGCAGAAGCGCGGCGTGCCGCCGGGCGCGGCGGTGACGAGCGTCGGCGCGTCCCAGCTCGTCGGCCTGACCGCGCACATCATGCTGCTGCTGCTGTTCGGCTACCTGACCGGCACCCAGGCCGCGCCGTCCCTGACCCCGTCGCGGGGGCTGCTCGTGGTGCTGCTCGGCCTGGCCGTGCTGTTCCTCATCGTGCTCGCCATACGGCCGCTGCGCCGGGTGGTCTCCTCACGTGTGCGCGCGATGTTCTCCGGCGTGATCCCCCGGCTGCTCGACGTCGTGCAGTCCCCTCGGAAGATCGCGGAGGCGGCCAGCGGCACGGTGCTGCTCACGATCAGCTTCGTCGTCTGCCTGGCGGCCTGCGTCCGCGCGTTCGGCGGCGACGTGAGCTTCACGGCCGTCGCCGTGGTGTTCCTGGCCGGGAACGCCATCGGCTCGGCCGCCCCCACACCTGGCGGCCTGGGGGCGGTGGAGGCGTCGCTGTCGTTCGGCCTCACCCTCGCCGGCCTGCCGCAGCCGATCGCCACCTCGGCCGTGCTGCTGTTCCGGCTGATGACCTTCTGGCTGCCCGTCCTCCCCGGCTGGGCCTCCTTCGCCTACCTCCAGCGTCAGAACGCCCTCTGAAGCCATCCCCCCAGGCGGATCGCGGGGACGACGAGCGGCGGGAGACGCGCCGGGAGGTCACGAGCCGGGGGTCACGAGCCGGGGGCACGCGCCGCCCGCGCCGTGCCCCGCGGCTCGCGGACGCTCAGTGCGCGCTGGACGCGGCCCAGAGGTTGATGCCGCAGTCGACCGCGTCCTTGTCGATCGCGTCCAGCTCGTCCTGGGTGAAGTCGAGCCGGTTGATCGCGTCGAGGCTGTCGTCGAGTTGCTCGACGCTGCTCGCGCCGATCAGCACCGAAGTCACGCGCGAGTCGCGCAGCGCCCAGGCCAGGGCCATCTGCGCCAGTGACTGGCCACGCTGCCGGGCGATCTCGTCGAGCCGCCGGACGTGGCGCAGGCTCTCCTCGGTCAGCAGAGACGGATCGAGCGACTTGCCCTGGGCGGCCCGGGAGTCCTTCGGGATGCCGTTCAGGTAGCGGCCGGTCAGCATGCCCTGCGCCAGCGGGGAGAATGCGATGCAGCCCGCGCCCTCCTCCTCCAGCACGTCGAGCAGTCCGTTCTCGATCCACCGGTTGAGCATCGAGTAGGAGGGCTGGTGGATGAGCAGCGGGGTACCCATGTCCCGCAGGATCGCCGCGGCCTCCTGGGTCCGCTCCGGGGAGTAGGACGAGATGCCCGCGTAAAGCGCCTTGCCCGAGCGGACCGCGTGGGCGAGCGCCCCCATGGTCTCCTCCAGGGGCGTCTCGGGATCGAAGCGGTGGCTGTAGAAGATGTCCACGTAGTCGAGGCCCATCCGCTTCAGCGACTGGTCGAGGCTCGCGAGCAGGTACTTGCGCGACCCCCAGTTGCCGTACGGGCCGGGCCACATGTCGTACCCAGCCTTGGTGGAGATCACCAGCTCGTCGCGGTACCTGGTGAAGTCCTGCTGGTAGATGTGCCCAAAGTTGATCTCCGCCGAGCCGTACGGCGGACCGTAGTTGTTGGCGAGGTCGAAGTGGGTGACTCCGCGGTCGAAGGCCCGCCGGAGGATGGCCCGCTGGGTCTCGATCGGCTTGTCGTCGCCGAAGTTGTGCCACAACCCCAGCGACACCGCGGGCAGCCTCAGCCCGCTCCGTCCGGTCCGGTTGTACGGCATGGGCCCGTACCGGCCCTCGGCTGCCACGTAGCTCACTCGGTCACTCCAACTCGGTCGAGGATCCAGGAGAGCGCGAACGCCTCCTCACGCCAGGCGTCGTAACGGCCGCTGCGGCCTCCGTGGCCGGCGCCCATCTCGGTCTTCAGCAGGAACGGGCCGCCCTGGGCGGTGGCGCGGAGCCGGGCGATCCACTTGGCCGGTTCGTGGTAGAGCACCCGCGTGTCGTTCAGGCTGGTGGTCGCGAGGATCGCCGGGTACGTCCGGCCGTCGACGTTCTCGTAGGGCGAGTAGGTCTTCATGTACGCGTAGACCTCGGGGTCGTGCAGCGGATCACCCCACTCGTCCCACTCGGTCACCGTGAGCGGCAGCGACGGGTCGAGGATCGTGTTCAGCGCGTCCACGAACGGGACCTCGGCGACGATCCCCGCGAACTCCTCCGGAGCCAGGTTGGCGACCGCGCCCACGAGCAGGCCGCCGGCCGAGCCGCCTCTGGCGATGATCTGATCGGACCAGCCCCCGGCCTTGAGATGCCGCGCGCAGGCGACGAAGTCCGTGAAGCTGTTCTTCTTCCTGGTCAGCTTGCCGTCCTCGTACCACCGGCGGCCCATCTCGCCGCCCCCACGCACGTGGGCGATCACGAACACGAACCCCCGGTCGAGCAGCGAGAGCCGGGCCACCGAGAAGTAGGGGTCGATGGACGACTCGTAGCTGCCGTAGCCGTAGAGCAGGGTGGGAGCGGGCCGGCTCGTGTCCTTCCGGACCACGATCGAGAGCGGGATCCGGGTGCCGTCCGGAGCGGTGGCCCACTCGCGGAACTGCTCGTAGTCGGCCGGGTCGTAGCCGCCGAGCACCGCCCTCTGCTTCAGCAGGATCAGCTCGCCGGACCGCAGGTCGTAGTCGTAGACCGACGGCGGCGTCACCATCGAGGTGTAGCTGAGGCGAAGCCTGCCGGTCTCGAACTCGGCGTTGCCGGTCGGCGCCACGTCGTACAGCGGTTCCGGGAACGAGATCTCGTACGGCTCGCCGCCGTCACCCGGCAGGATTCTGATGCCGGTGAGGCCATCACGGCGGAAGTGCACGCTGACGTAGTCCTTGAAGGCGTCCACGTCGAGCAGCCTGGTGTCGTCCCTGTGCTCGATCAGGGGAGTCCAGCTCCCGGGATCGTCGAGGGGGGCGCCGGCGAGCTCGAAGTTCACGGCGCCGTCGTTGTGCAGGATGAGGAAGCGGTCGGCGGCGTGCTCCAGCCCGTACTCCACACCGGTCCGCCGGGGCCGCACGACCGTGAACTCGCCGTCCGGGGTGTCCGCGTCGAGGATCCGCACCTCACTGGTGATCTTGCTGCCGGAGGTCAGCACCAGGTAGCGCTGGCTGCGGGTCAGCGCGATGCCCACCCAGAAGCGCTCGTCGTCCTCCTGGTAGACGACGACGTCCTCGGCCGAGCCGAGGGTGTGGCGGTGGATCCGGTACGGGCGCCATGCCTCGTCCACGGTGGTGTAGAAGAACGTGGAGCCGTCGGCCGACCAGGCGCCGCCGTAGAAGACCCCCGGGATCTCGTCCGGGAGCAGCTCGCCCGTCGTCAGGTCCTTGAACCGGAGGGTGAAGCGTTCGTCACCGGAGAAGTCGGTCGAGTAGGCGAGCCTCGTGCCGTCAGGGCTGATCGCACTCGTGCCCATGGAGAAGAACGGGCTGTCGCCGGCGAGCTCGTTGGCGTCCAGGATCACCTGTTCACCCGGAAGCGGGGTGCCCGGCTCCAGCTGAGGCGGACTGTCACCGTCGGCGGCCACGCGGCATTGAAAGCCGTACTGCTTGCCCTCTTGGGTGCGGGAGTAGTACCACCAGGCGCCCTTGCGGGTGGGCACGGACAGGTCTGTCTCCAGAGTCCTGCCCTTGATCTCCTTGAAGATGGCCTCCTGGAGATCCTGCAGGTGGCCGGTCTTCTCCTGGGTGTAGGCGTTCTCCGCCTCCAGGTACGCGATGGTGTCGGGGTCGTCCTTCTTGAGCAGCCACGCGTACTCGTCGATGACGGTGTCACCGTGATGCGTGCGCTCCAGGGAGACCTTCTTCGCTACAGGCGGCATGTCGCTCACCCGCCAAAGTCTATGTTCGGCGTGGTCCCGCCAAGGCTCCTCGCCGCGGCCTGTGGATAACCCGCGACGGGAAGGGGTTCGGGCCGGTGAAGGAGCCCTCGGAAGCTGCGGCGGCGGGAGGGAATAGACCCGGAGCTCCCGGCGTTCTCTTCAACTCGGGTCATGGCAGTGCCGGGCCCTGGTAATCTTCTGTTGTCGGCGCGGTTCGGCGCACTCCTCTTCGATCACTTCGGTGGTTGTGTTGGCTGTGCGCGGGCTGGTCGCCGGCGTCTCTCTTGTTTCTTGGGTGTCTGGGTCGGTGGTTTTGCGCCGGGCTGGGGGTTCGGGTAAGTTAGAGGGGTTGCCCCGGAAACGGGGCGGTCGAATTCCTGTCGGTTGGCGGGTTTCGGGTCAAGTCGGTCCCGGTGGGGCGGATTTGACAGGAAACAGCGGGTCGGACAGGATTAAGACACAACGAACGAAGCGAAACGCCCCGGAGCGTAGAGCCTGGTGAATCGGGTTCTGGGTGATGGTGGTCGCGTCCGTTTCTTGAGAACTCAACAGTGTGCTAAAAGCCAGTGCATGAAATCATGCATGACCCCGTCATAGCGGCACTTCGGTGTCGGTGACGGATTCCTTTGAACGGTGCCCTTTCCTTAGCCGGGGGGTGCCGGCCAGAGTGAACTCTTTCAAGCATTGTTTGGAGAGTTTGA